>CAYZUZ010000102.1:0-5398 GCA_964481795.1 uncultured Cryomorphaceae bacterium | reverse complement strand
AAGGTAGCCTTGGTGATGCCTCCTTTGCCTAACCTTACAGATACTTTTGAATTGTGGAGTATGTTTAAGTTCTGAGAATCAAATACAATCAGATTGAATGTATTGGTTCCTAAATCAATTATTGCGATATTCATTTCTGCTGTTCAGGTAAATTCTTAATATCAATACTCCTTTGAGGCAAGGCAAAATAGATGCCATTGAGTCTGAAGTTGCGTTCAATATTTTTTCTTATTTTGCCTAAGGTAATTTCGATTCTAAACTGATTGTGACTCCAAAAAAACAGCTGTAAACGAACCCCTCTATCGGTAAATTCTCGCACAACTACATTAGGATTGGGTTTGTTGACCACCTCTTTGATGCCCTTGAGCGATTCTAAAAGTAAAGCCTCTGTTTTTTCAATATTTGATTGAAAATCAACAATACATTCCACATCAAAACGGGTAGGTTTTTTGTTTCTGGTCCAATTGACCACCTGGAAATTGGTGATTTTGGTATTGGGTATGATTACTACAATATCCTCGCGTGTATAAACCGTGGTGGTGCGCAAGCCTATTTCCTTGACCATGCATACCATGCCATTGACCTCGATGATATCTCCTACGGCCACCGTTCTTTCAAACAATACGATAAAGCCGGCAACTAAGTCCTTAAAAAAATCTTGAAGTCCGAGACCCAAACCCACCAAGAGCGCGGTACTACCCGCCAAAAGTACCGTGATGCGCGCACCTGTACTTTCGATAGCTATTACAATAGAAATGGTATAAATGAGATAAACCAAAATTTGATACACAGCAGTGGATTTGCCTTGGTCCATCTGCTCGCTTTTTACCCTTTTGTTCAAATATTTTTTGAGTAGCCAAATTATGGTGCGGGCAATACCGAATATTAAAACAATAATCAGAACATTGTATATATGAAAACTTAAATTTCCTGTTTTAAACAGCTCAAAACTTAGTATATCTTTCAATTTCAAAGACTTAAATTAAACATCAAAGGTAAGAGCAAAATTAATACCCTAGATTGATGCAAGGATGTAAACACAATCTAAAAATCACCATACGGAAGCCCATTCGGCTATTGCCAATAAAATCATAGACAACAAACTGAGCACCAAAACCAACTTTCCGCACCATTTCAACCAAACATTAAAAGGAATACCTGCAATATTCAAGATGCCCATGGTAACACCACTCGTAGGTATAATAAGATTAAACAAGCCATCGCCCAGCTGATAAGCCAAAACGGCAGATTGCCTGTGAACACCCAATAAGTCGCTCAAGGGGGCCATTACAGGCATAGTAAGAGCCGCTTGTCCGGAGCCCGAAGGAATAAAAAAATTGATTCCTCCTTGAATCAAAAACATGGCTTGTACGGCCAAATAATTGGGCAAACCCTCGGTGAGTTGAGCCACAGAATACAAAATGGTATCGATGATTTTTCCTTCTTCAGCGATCACTAAAACCGCTCGCGATAAAGCAATGACCAATGCAGCGCCCAACATATCGCTGCTACCAGCTACAAAAGCCTGGGTTGTATCAGAGCTTTTGAGTCGGCCAATGACAGCAGCGGCAATACCCAGTGCTAAAAACAAGCCAGCGATTTCCTCAATGTACCAATCCCAAACCTTGACACCATAAATAAGAAGACCTAAGCTAAAAACAAAAATGAGCATAATCCACTTTCTTGCAGCCGTAAATGGCACCTCATGATTCGAGTCTTTATCTTTAACCTCAATAAAGTCAACCGTTTTTAAACTAGGATTATTCTTGATTTTTTTTGCGTAGCTACTTACATAATAAATAGCCACACCTGTAAAAATAAACCAAACTAACATGCGGTAACCAGAACCAGAAAAAGGAGGTAAATCGCTCAATCCCTGAGCAATACCAACTGTAAATGGATTGAAAGCCGCCCCAGTAAACCCAACCGCAGCACCTACAAAAGGAATGGCCACACCTACAATGGGGTCGTAACCTAAGCGCTGCGCCAAGGGTATAGTAATGAGCAGAAAAACCAATACTTCCTCTGCCATACCAAAGGTATTGCCAGCTATAGAAAAGAAAATCATAAGAAGAATAGGAAGCAAAGTGGTACGACTATCCTTGACCAAAGCCCACTGAACCAAGGCGTGTAAAGAGGCATCCAAAGCGCCCGTTTTAGTAATAATACCAAAGGCACCGCCAATCAAAAGTACAAAAGCAATAACCTCTGAAGCATCAATTAACCCACGAATAGGAGCGGTAAACAAACGCAATGGAGATACAGCATGTTGAGAATCAACATAAGAAAATGAGCCGGGGAGTAAAATATTTTTACCCTCATGAAATTGGCGCACGTACTCGCCCGCTGGTATGATCCACGTAAGACCCAAAGTAATCATTAAAATGATACCCAATAAAACAAAAGAATCTAAGGCTTTTATTTTCATGAAAAATTATAAATAATTAAAATAAAATGGTGCAATGCCAATCCCATGCAATTAATAAAGCAAATATGCACTTTTGAGATTACTTTTGACCGCAATTTAATTCAAAATTGCAAATACATGTTTAGCTCTGATAATAAGGTTATTAGCGAAGGACTTACCTATGATGATGTTTTATTAGTACCGGCTTTTTCGTCTGTTTTACCCCGTGATGTAAACATTTCGTCTCAGTTTACCCGCAATATCACCCTCAAAACTCCCATAGTAAGTGCAGCTATGGATACCGTAACAGAATCGGGAATGGCCATAGCCATGGCACAAGAAGGAGGCATAGGCGTATTGCACAAAAATATGAGCATAGAGCAGCAGGCTATTGAAGTGCGCAAAGTAAAACGCGCTGAAAGCGGGATGATTTTAGACCCCGTAACACTGCCTGAAAACGCAACAGTAGCCGAGGCAAAAAGATTGATGAAGGAATACAAAATAGGAGGTATCCCCATCATAAACGACCATAAAAAGCTTACCGGAATACTAACCAATAGAGATTTGCGCTTTGAGCACAACGATGCCAAACCCGTGAATGAAGTAATGACCTCTGAAAACTTGATCACAGCGCACGAAAATACCAGTATGGATCAAGCAGAGTTGATATTGCAAGAGCACAAAATTGAAAAACTGCCCGTGGTGCGCAACGATGGAACACTCATCGGCTTGATTACCTATCGTGATATCAATAAATTGAAGGTAAAACCCAACTCGTGCAAAGACAACTTAGGCCGATTGCGCGTAGCAGCAGCCGTAGGCGTTACACCAGATGTTTTGGAGCGCGTAACAGCTTTGGTGGCCTCTTTTGTAGATGCCATCATCATCGATACAGCCCACGGCCATAGTCAGGGTGTAATCAAAGCATTAGAAACCATCAAAAATCATTTTCCACAATTGGAAGTAGTAGTAGGAAATATTGCCACGGCAGAGGCAGCACTTTATCTGGCCGACGCAGGAGCCGATGGTGTCAAAGTAGGCATTGGTCCTGGATCCATATGTACTACTAGGGTAGTGGCAGGTGTTGGCGTTCCGCAGCTGTATGCCATTATGAATGCAGCATCGGTGCTACACGATAGGGGAATACCCCTCATAGCCGATGGAGGCATACGCTACACAGGCGATATTGTAAAAGCCATAGCTGCTGGAGCAGACACCGTAATGCTGGGTTCGCTGTTGGCAGGCACAACCGAGTCACCGGGCGAAACCATTATTTATGAAGGAAGAAAATTCAAAACCTATAGAGGAATGGGCTCCATAGAAGCCATGCAACAAGGTTCAAAAGACAGATATTTTCAGGATGTAGAAGATGATATTAAAAAATTGGTACCTGAAGGAATCGTAGGTCAAGTTCCCTTTAAAGGCGATATATCTGAAGTAATGTATCAATTTGTAGGAGGATTGCGAGCTGGAATGGGATATTGCGGAGCCAAAGACATTACGACGCTGAAAACTACAGGTAAATTTGTGCGTATTACTCCAGCAGGAGCAGCCGAAAGTCACCCACACGATGTAACAATTACACGCGAAGCACCCAATTATAGTCGTTAATACAATTAGTCTATTAATTTTGTGCACCTCCCTAGAAGGTGTTTTTTATGTTTAACTTTAAAATTTAACTTACATATAATGAGATTTAAAAATGCTTTAATCGTAGCCTTAATATTTGTGGGCCAAAGCCTTATAGCACAAAACCGAGATGTGCTTTTTTATATAGATAATGACCCTATTTATGCCACCGATTTCAAAGCCATTTACAATAAAAACAAGGATGTAGGTGAGCAAATAGACCCCAAAACACCCGAAGAATACCTCAAACTATACATCAATTTTAAGTTAAAAGTAAAAGAAGCTATGCAGTTGGGTTTGGATACAGCCCAAGCTTTTCAAAAAGAATTTTTGGGATACAGAAATACTTTAGCCAAGCCTTATTTCAGCGATTCAAATATCGATGAAAGATTGATCAAAGAAGCTTATGACCGCATGCAAATGGAAGTAAGAGCTTCTCATATCATGTTTGAATTGCCAAAAAATGCCTCACCCACAGACACTTTAAAAATTTACAACGAGGCCCTTAAGCTGAGAAAAGAATTGCTCAATGGCAAATCTTTTGAAGAAACAGCCAAAGAAATTTCAAAAGACACGTATTCCGCTGTGAATGGCGGTGATTTAGGATATTTTACCGCATTTAACATGGTGTATCCTTTCGAAGATGCAGCTTTCAAACTCAATCCAGGTGAAATATCCGTGCCCGTGCGCAGTCAATTCGGGTATCACCTTATAAAAACCACCGATAAGCGTGCAGCTCGTGGTCAGGTAGAAGTGGCTCACATTATGGTGTCGCTGCCCGAAGAAGCTCCTGAGCAAGATGTAGAATTGGCGCGTAAAAAAATAAACGATATTTTTGAAAGACTCAAAAAGCAAGAATCCTTTGAAGCATTGGCCCGTCAATACAGCGACGATAAATCCTCAGGAAGAAACGGTGGTAGATTGCAGCCCTTTGGCATCAATACCATGGTAAAGGAATTTGAAGAAGAGGCCTTTAAACTAAACATACCCACAGCCTATTCAGAGCCCTTTAGAACAAAATTTGGATTTCACATAGTACAGTTAATCAGAAAAATACCTGTACCTACTTTCGAAGAATCAGAGCGTGATTTGAAAAGTAAAATACAAAGAGATGCAAGAAGTAATTTAAGCAAGCAAGTAGTTCTTGATAATCTTAAAAAAGAATACAACTTTAAGACCTATCCAAAGAACATCAATAAAGTGGTAAAATTCATCAAGCCTGAGTATTTAAAAAATGAATGGTCGCCTGAGAATTACCAGAAAAAAATGAAAAAACCCGTGTTGACCTTTGCAGGCAATACGTATAGTCAGAGCGACTTGATTGCCTTCATGATTCTCAATCAACATATGGATGAAAAAAGT
>CAYZUZ010000101.1:0-5456 GCA_964481795.1 uncultured Cryomorphaceae bacterium | reverse complement strand
GATTTTAAAAAGTTTAGTGCTACTCAATTAGCTGTAAGTCACTGCCATTTGGTATGTAGATAATCCATTTATTCAAGTAAATAATACCTTTCTTTGGCAATCCGTTGATAACTTCATTGCTAGCCCTACAAGTCACTTTTGGCTGCTTATTAATTTAGCGCATCAGAGGTCGGAATATTCCTTTTGACCTAAAAAACTCATAGCCAATGTATTTGATTTTTGATACCGAAACCACGGGATTGCCCCGCAATTTTAACGCCCCAATTACCGATACCGACAATTGGCCACGTTGTATACAAATAGCTTGGCAACTGCACGATGAATTTGGTAATCTTATTGAAAACCAAGATTATATAGTAAAACCAGAAGGCTTTGTAATTCCTTATGAAGCTGAAAAAATACATGGAATATCTACCGCCTATGCACAAGAAGCTGGGGTGGCTATGGAAGTAGCCATGCAGCGGTTTTTAGAGGCACTTTCAAAAGCAAAATATTTGGTAGGTCAAAACTTAAATTTTGACCTTAAAATCATGGGCTGCGAGATGATTCGTTCGGGCGCTGATACCAAGCTACTCCTAGACAAACCCGTGCTAGACACCTGTACCGAGCGCTCAGCCGAAATGCTGAGATTGCCAGGAGGCAAAGGCGGTAAATTCAAATTG
This sequence comes from uncultured Cryomorphaceae bacterium, assembly GCA_964481795.1. Classification (GTDB taxonomy): domain Bacteria; phylum Bacteroidota; class Bacteroidia; order Flavobacteriales; family Schleiferiaceae; genus CAYZUZ01. The sequence continues at coordinate 4,794 of CAYZUZ010000101.1, read as the reverse complement.
CCCAATCTGAGTGAGTTGCACCAATTTTTATTTCAAGAAAAATTTGAAGAAGCGCACAATGCTACAGCCGACGTAGAAGCCACTGCCCGATGTTTTTATGAATTGGTGCGCCAAGGTCATTATTCTGAAAAAGAACTAGGTCAGCAGCCTAATTTTTTGTCTGCGTTTCGCGAAAAAAATCCAGGCCCCATACAAGCCTTTGGACTTAAGCACATCAACCTGAAATCGCGCAGTCAAAAAATTGAAGACAGCAACAAACAAGATACCCTGCTAGATAGCACCACAGCTGAGGCCAACCGCCAGCTGCTGAGCAATTATCCTTATTTTCATTTACACAACCACAGCCAATTTTCAATACTCCAATCTACTAGCGAACTGCCCAAGCTAGTAGCAATGGCCGCAGAACATCAAATGCCAGCCGTAGCCCTCACCGATTCTGGAAACATGATGGGTGCCTTTCACTTTACCAATTTTATTGAAAAACACAACACGGGCAAAGAAGACTCCGAAAAACTCACAGGTATCATAGGTTGTGAATTGTACATCGTTGAAAATATTGAAAATAAAGATTTCAAAGACAAAGGGCAGACCCTAGTGCTCCTGGCAAAAAATAAGAATGGATATAAAAATCTGGCTCGACTATCGTCGATAGCCAATACCGAAGGCTTTTATTTTCATCCACGAATCGACAAAAAACTATTGGAAGCCAATAAAGAAGACCTCATACTGCTCAGTGGAGGTATGTTTGGACAGATATCGCAATTGATTCTAAATCAAGGAGAAAAAATTGCTTTAGAAACCTTTTTGTATTACAAAGATTTGTTTCAAGAAGATTTTTACCTCGAAATAGACCGCCACAATGTAGAAGAAGAAGCCCGCGTAAACCCTGTATTGATTGAATGGTCGCGCGAGTATGGAGTAAAACTCATAGCAAGCAACAACACCTATTATTTAAAAAGAGAAGATGCCAATGCACACGACATTTTATTGTGCTTGAAAGAAGGCGAAAAAATAGATACCCCTATAGGCAAAGGCAGAGGATTCCGATTTGGATTTCCGAATGACAGCTACTATTTCCGTACGCAAGAGGAAATGAAAGAACTCTTTTTAGACCTGCCCGAGGCCATCATCAACTTGAGTGAAATATACAAAAAAATAGAACACTATCCCTTGGCGAGTCCTGTTATACTTCCTAAATTTGATATACCACAGGAATTTATAGACCCACAAGACGAAGCAGATGGAGGCAAGCGAGGCGAAAATGCTTATTTGAGACACCTAACCTACGAAGGAGCCAAAAAACGCTATGGAGAAATAACTCCTAAAATAACAGAACGCCTTGACTTTGAGCTTAATACAATAGCCAATACAGGCTATCCCGGTTATTTTTTGATTGTACAAGACTTCTGTAATGCCTCGCGAGCTATGGATGTATGGGTAGGGCCGGGCAGGGGCTCAGCAGCTGGCTCTGTAGTGGCTTACTGCATAGGCATTACCAACGTAGATCCTATTAAATACGACTTACTTTTTGAGCGCTTCCTCAATCCGGAGCGCGTATCCATGCCAGATATTGACATAGACTTTGACGACCGCGGACGTGATAAGGTAATACAATACGTAATAGATAAATATGGTGAAAGTCAGGTAGCTCAAATCATTACCTACGGCACCATGGCGGCAAAATCCTCCATTCGCGATACAGCCCGAGTATTGGATTTACCACTCAATCAAAGCGATAAACTAGCCAAATTGATACCCACCAATTTAAAACTCAACAGAATATTTGGTGAAGATGAGAAATCATTAAAAGGCAGGCTGCGACCAGAGGAATTTGACATGGTGATGCAGCTACGCAAAATAGCCGATCGCGACGATGATGAATCCAAAGTCATTAAACAAGCACAAATATTAGAAGGCTCGGTACGCAATACCGGCATTCACGCCTGTGGAGTAATCATTACGCCCAGCGATATGCGCGAGCTCATACCCGTGGCTCGAGCCAAAGACAGCAACCTCTGGTGCACACAATTTGACAACTCCGTGGTAGAAAGTGCCGGCCTACTCAAAATGGACTTTTTGGGCTTGCGTACACTCACCATCATCAAAGATGCCATTAAAATCATTAAAGAGAAAAAAGATATAGACATAGATGTAGACCAGATTCCTTTAGATGACGAAGAAACCTATAAGCTTTTTCAACGCGGTGACACCATAGGTATATTCCAATACGAATCGCCTGGAATGCAGAAGTATATGAAAGAGCTTAAACCCACCGTATTTGCCGACCTTATAGCCATGAATGCCCTGTATAGACCAGGACCCATGGAGTATATCCCCTCCTTTATACGACGCAAGCATGGCGAAGAGCCCATCACCTTTGACCTGCCAGATATGGAAGAAAACCTAAGTGAAACCTATGGGATTACCGTATACCAGGAGCAAGTGATGTTGCTATCGCAAAAATTGGCGAAATTTAGTAAAGGTGAAGCCGACATATTGCGAAAAGCCATGGGTAAAAAGCAAAAAGATGTGCTAGATAAAATGAAGGGCAAGTTTATAGATCAGGCATTAGCCCTTGGGCATCCGGAAGATAAACTTCAAAAAATATGGAAAGACTGGGAAGCCTTTGCACAATATGCCTTCAACAAATCGCACTCTACATGCTATGCATTGTTGGCCTACCAAACGGCCTACCTCAAAGCTCATCATCCGGAGGCATTTATGGCCTCATGCTTGAGCAATAACCTGAGCGATTTAAAAGAACTCACCAAAATCATCAACGATTGTAAGCGCAAACGATTGGAAGTACTACTCCCTGATGTGAACGAAAGCAACCTCGACTTTACTGTAAATGCCAAAGGCGCTATACGCTTTGGGCTAGGAGGAATGAAAGGAGTAGGTGAGGGGGCCGTATTGCAAATCATAGAAGAACGCAAGAAAAATGGACCTTATAAAGGACTTTACGATTTTGTAAAACGCGTAGATTTGAGGTCGGTGAACAAGAAAACCTTGGAGAGTTTGGCGTTAGGAGGTGCCTTTGATGGATTTGAAGGCGAGCACAGAGCCATGTATTTTCATGAGGTAGATGGACGAAGTGTCATAGAAAATGCTATCAAATTTGGCAATGCATACAAAAGCGCCATAGAAAGTTCGCAAGCCAGTTTATTTGGCGAAATACAAGAAGACGACATACCCGAACCCACCCTGCCTATGGTGCCAGAGTGGCCTCGTATAGAGTTGCTTAGCCGCGAAGAAGAAGTCAATGGACTCTATTTGAGCAGCCACCCACTCGACGATTACAAGCAAGAGATGACCAGATATTGCACCCATACCTTGGAAGATTTAGAAAACTACAAAGACATGGTAGACCAAGAAATCATAGTGGGCGGCATCATCACCAAGGCCGAACATGGCTATACACAAAAAAACGATCCCATGGGAAGATTGACCCTCAAAGATTATACAGACATCTATGAATTCCGATTGTACAAAGACAGCTATTTAAACAACAGAGCCCTGGTACAAGTAAACAACATCGTAACACTGAAAATAAAAATAGAAAAAGGTTTTAGTCAAAAAGATGGCAGTGTAGGCGACCCACGCATAGTGATATCGGAAATAAAAACCATGTACGACCTGCTAGACAAACGCAGCAAGGAGCTCAAAATTAAAATAGATGCAGCCTATTTTGATACCGCATTACACAATCGATTAAAAGACCTATTGGCACAGCACCCTGGCAGTAAAAAACTTAGCATGGTACTATCCTTTCCTGATAACAACAATTTTCCGATGAAATCGCGACAAACTGTCGATATCAACAAAGATATTTTACGCGAATTGTCAGGCATGGAAGGCTTGCAATACTATTTTGTCTGAAAAAGAGCGGCAACTTACCTTTGGGGAGATTTTTGACGAAATAAAATTATAAATAATAAAAAAAATAGTAAAATGGCATTAGAATTAAACGACAGCAATTTTGAAGAGTTGGTTTTAAAATCAGATAAACCCGTATTGGTTGATTTTTGGGCAGAATGGTGTGGACCCTGCCGTATGGTGGGCCCAATTGTTGAAGAGTTGGCAAAAGATTTTGACGGTAAAGCAGTGATTGGCAAACTCAACGTAGACGAAAACATGTCGGTTTCAGCCCAATTCGGAATACGCAACATCCCTACCTTATTGGTTTTCAAAAACGGTGAAGTGGTAGACAAACAAGTAGGCGTGGCACCGAAAAATGTTTTAGCCGATAAAATCAACGCGCAATTATAAATACCTACGGGAGTTTACAAAGAACAAAGTTTTCAATTAAATAAAAACGAAAAGAAACTCGGTGCATGGTCATAAACTATAAGCCGAGTTTTTTTTGCTTCAAAAAACAATGACATTACCTCAAGAATACGAATTTGGGAGTCTCGAATGGCTAAGCAACAAAGTAGTTGAGGGCTTTTTAACGGGCTTTCACAAAAGTCCCTTTCAAGGTTTTTCGGTAGAATTTGCTGAACACCGAATCTATAACCAAGGCGAATCTACCCGTCATGTAGATTGGAAACTCTTGGCACGCTCCGATCGCATGTATGTCAAAAAATACGAAGAAGAAACCAACCTTCGTTGTCAAATCGTAATAGACACCTCAGGTAGTATGTACTATCCATGGTCTGATGGGAAAATTCATCCCAATAAACCCTCCAAACTTCAATTTTCACTTTTTTCGGCAGCTGCATTGATACAGCTTTTCAGAAAACAAAGAGATGGATTTGGACTGAGTTTATTCGACGAAACCTTACACTTTCATAG
>CAYZUZ010000100.1:0-5580 GCA_964481795.1 uncultured Cryomorphaceae bacterium | reverse complement strand
GCCGAGCGATCTTCGCAGCCAGCCCATACCCCAGCCACCAAACTAGGCGTGATGCCCACAAACCATCCATCAGAATTGTTTTGTGTGGTTCCGGTTTTGCCCGCTATGGGGTTGTCAAACCCATATGGAAATCCTGTAACCACATTGTCCATATAAGAACCACCTTTACTGCGCAACCTTACACCTGTGCCGCTATTGGTTACGCCTTTGAGTAAATTAAGCATGATGTAGGCATATTCCTCAGTCATTACTTCATGGGTATGCGGACTAAATTCTTCTAATATAACACCATTTTTATCTTCAATTCTAGTAATGCTAATAGGTTCGCTATAAACACCTTTGTTGGCAAAGGTGGTGTAAGCGCCTAGTAATTCGTATACCGACATATCCATAGTACCCAATGCAATGGAGGGTTGTTCAGGTATTTCGCTTTGGATGCCTAAATCTTGACACAACCTTACTACGGATTCAGGACCTATCTGTTTCATTAAGTATGTGGTTACTGTGTTTTTTGATTGTGCCAAGGCATCGCGCAGCGTAATAAGTCCTCCGTATTTGTTGTCAGAATTATCAGGACACCAGTCTTTTAGCAAGCCAAACATTCCTTGTTCAATACAAGTGCGTACATCAGGCACTTCAAAGCAGGGGCTGTACTTTTTTTCTTTGATGGCTGTAGCGTACACAAAGGGCTTGAAGGTAGAGCCCACCTGTCGCTTGGCTTGATATACATTGTCGAATTTGAAGTGCTTAAAATTGATGCCGCCCACCCAAGCTTTTATAAACCCTGTTTGAGGTTCTACGGCCATTAACCCGGTTTGATAAAAATGCTTATAATATCGTATCGAGTCCATAGGGCTCATAAGGGTATCGATTTCGCCCTGCCAACTGAATACCCTCATGGGTATAGCTGTGTGGAAATTTTTATGGATGGAATCAGCACTTACTCCAATGGCTTTAAGACCTCTATAGCGGTCGCTTCTGCGCATGGCTTGCTCCATGAGTTTTTCAATTTCGGCATCACTCAACCGGCTGAAGGGCGCTTGTTTTCTGCCTGCTTCTTTGGCAAAAAACACCCTTTGTAGGTTGCTCACGTGTTCGGCTACAGCTTCTTCGGCATAGCTTTGCATGCGTGAGTCGATTGTGGTGTATATTTTTAATCCATCTGTGTAAATGTTGTAGCTGCTCCCGTCGAGTTTTTTATTGTTTTTTACCCATTCACGCATGAATTGTCGCACATGTTCACGGAAGTAAGGAGCCGTGCCTTCATCGTGGCCCTGCCTATTAAAGTTCAATACAATTTCTTGATTTTTAAGTGAATCATACTGATCAGCTGCCAAATAATTATTTTTTATCATTTGTTGGAGCACGGTATTTCGTCTGGTAAAGGCGTTTTTCTTGGTTTCTTCCGTTCTGTAAGGATTGTAAAGCACAGGGTTTTTTACCATACCTACAAGCAATGCACTTTCGAGGATATCTAAATCTTTGGGCTGCTTGCCAAAGTAGATGTTGGCTGCACTGTTGATCCCTACAGCTTCGTACAAGAAATCTACTTGGTTTAAATACATAGTAATGATTTCTTCTTTGGCAAAGTTTTTTTCTATACGAATGGCAATGACCCATTCCTGTAGTTTTTGAAAGATGCGCTCAAGGATGTTGTCTGGTCGTTCGGAAAATAAATTTTTTGCCAACTGCTGTGTAATGGTGCTGGCTCCGCCTTTGCTGCCTAAATAAAAAATAGCACGCGCAAGGCCTCTGGGGTCTATACCTGAATGCTCGTAAAAACGCTCATCTTCAGTAGCAACAAGTGCTTGCACCAAGTAGGGCGAAATCTCGTTGTACTCGGCATGGGTTCTGTTTTCTTTGTAAAATTTACCAATGAGCTCACCATCAGAGCTGATGATTTGTGAGGCCAAATTGCTTTTGGGGTTCTCTATTTCCTCTAGCGATGGCAGTGATCCAATCCATCCCATGGATATGGAAAACATCAGCGAAGCAAAGCCCAACAATACTAAGAGGAATAACACCCAAAGGCTTTTGACCAAAAAACGGTAGTCTCTGTTAATTTTCTTTATTGCCATGGTAAAAAATAAGATTTATGGGGTCTTTACTGCTTCAATTTTTAAACCTATATACTCAATTCCTTCGATGATGCTATCGCGCATGAGGTGTGTGATGCCGAAGTTGTAAAAGTCTCTCTTTGAAAACTTTACAGCCGAAGGGCCTATCGGAATTTCATGTTCGCGGCTATTGCTTATGCCTTTGCCAGTCATCTTTCCACGGGCATCAAATAATACAATCTGTATGGTGTCTTGATAGGCGATTTCTTCCTCCGTTTCAACCCTTCTGTGGAGGTAAATATTGCTCAGAGGATAGTCTTTGTTGTATTTGATGCGCAAGTGGAGCAGGTACATCTGGGCGGTATCCTCCACCAAAGTTTCGAATAGAATAGTGCTATCGCGATGCCACTTACTTTCAGGTATTTGAACATACTCATCCAGAAGAGCATCAGACGGGTTGCAAGCCGCAGCTAAAATTATACCCACCAGAAATAGCCCTAATTTACTTAGGTTTTTGGCCACCACCATGGTTGTTTTTCTTGAAATTTCTATTTTTATTGTTGTTGTTCCGCCTTTTTTTATTGTTGTTTCCACCTTGATTGCGGTTGTCTTTTTTGTCAAATCGGGTTAATTCATCTTGGCCTACTACATTCTCATACTCAGGTTTGGGTACTTCAATAATTTTTTCTACAAACAATTCAAGAGATGGAGGTCTGATGCCTTTTTTGTTTTTTTCGATGATATCATTTACATCCTCTACTCGAAGTCCTATCCAATTGGGCGAGTCGTGTGAGTATGCATACCAAAGCATTCCTTTAAAAATATCCATTTTTTGGTAATAAGCATCGCCCAATTCTGTATGAAGCTTGATGTTGGTATCAGGGAAATGACGCACGGCCTCAATGTAGCTATCCAATTCATAGTTGAGACAACATTTGAGCTTGCCGCATTGTCCGGCTAGTTTTTGAGGGTTGAGCGATAATTGCTGATAGCGTGCAGCGGCTGTATTTACAGCCCTAAAATCGGTAAGCCAAGTGGAGCAGCACAGCTCTCGGCCACATACACCTATGCCGCCTAGTTTGGCAGCTTCTTGTCGGGCGCCTATTTGCCTCATTTCTACACGTACAGAAAATTCTGCCGCTAAATCTTTGATCAAGTTTCTAAAGTCGATGCGGTCATCAGCAGTATAGTAAAAGGTGATTTTTGAGCCATCACCTTGGTACTCAGTGTCTGATATTTTCATTTGTAGCCCATGCTTTTTGGCCAAAGTTCGCGAGGTAGATCGCACCTCGTCTTCTTTGTCGCGTAGGCGATGCCATTGCTCTAAATCGCGGGTATTGGCTTTGCGATACACTTTTTTGGTCACATCTTTTTCGTATTCGAGGCCGCGCTTGCGCAATTGCATGCGCACCAACTCGCCTGTAAGCGATACCACGCCTATATCATGACCAGGTGAAGCTTCTACTGCCACAGGGTCGCCTATGTGCAATGAAAGACCGTTGGTACTTAAAAAATAATCTTTTCTTCCGTTTTTAAAGCGAATTTCTACTCCGTCAAAAGGTTTTTCTGCATTGGGCAAAACCATATTGCTCAGCCAATCAAATACAGGTAATTTATCGCAACCGCCTACACCGCAGGCACCATTATTTTTACATCCTTTTGGGAGTCCGCTTACACTACTACAACTACTGCATCCCATTTCTATGTTCTTTATCTATCGTTATTAAAGCGTGTAAAGGTATTAATAACGCAAGATTTTTATCAAGCCTATTTTTGATTTGATAAATGTTTGAGGCGTGTAAGCTATTTTTTGAGATTTATTGTAAAAAAAAACGCGTTTTTTGGAGTAAAACGCGTTTTTTTTAAAAACATCAGATGGCATCAAATCCTGTGTAGGGCCTAAGCACTTCTGGAATGTGAATTTTTTCACCATCAAAGTTATTTTCGAGCAATGCAGCCAATACTCTGGGCAAAGCCAAAGAAGATCCATTAAGGGTATGACAAAGTTGATTTTTGCCGTTTTCATCCTTGTATCGCAGCGATAGTCTATTGGCTTGGAAGGTTTCAAAGTTGGATACTGAGCTCACTTCTAGCCAACGCTCTTGTGCTGCCGAGTACACTTCAAAATCGTACGTCATGGCACTGGTAAATCCCATATCGCCTCCACACAAGCGCAGTACGCGATAGGGGAGGTTTAGGTTTTTTAATAAACCCGCCACATGTGCTACCATTCCGTCTAGTATCTCATAACTGCCTCCAGGCTTGGCCACTACCACTATTTCTACTTTGTCAAATTGGTGCAATCGGTTTAGTCCGCGCACATGTGCTCCATAAGAGCCCGCCTCTCTGCGAAAGCAAGGCGTATAAGCTGTAAGGCGCACAGGCAATTCTTTTTCTTGCAATACCACATCGCGAAAAAAGTTGGTTACCGGAACTTCTGCCGTAGGTATGGCATACAGTCCGTCTTTTTCTGCATAATACATTTGACCTTCTTTGTCGGGCAATTGACCGGTACCAAAACCTGAGGCTTCATTTACAAAATGAGGGGGTTGTACCTCGCTGTAGCCTGCTTGCGTGTTTTGGTCCAAGAAGTAATTGATCAATGCGCGCTGCAAACGGGCACCTTTGCCTTTGTACACAGGAAAACCAGCACCTGTAATTTTTACACCCAACTCAAAATCGATGATATCGAATTTTTTGGCTAGTTCCCAGTGAGGCATGGCAAATCCTGATAGATCGGGTATTTTCAACTCGCGGGCCACCTCTTCATTGTCATCTGCTGATTTGCCTACTTTTACTAAGGCATAGGGAGTATTGGGCAGACTTATAGCAAGCTCTTTTTGCTGCTCTTCGGTCAGTTTGAGTTGTTCCTCTAGAGTTTTGTTCGCCTCTTTGTATGCACTCGATTTTTGAGTCAATTCATTGGCAAGCTCCTTATTTCCAGACTTAAAAGCAGCGGCTATTTCTTTGCCTATTTGATTGGCTTCAAATTTATTTTGATCCAGCTCACTTTGCAATCGCCTGCGCAATGCATCTACCTCCAATATTTTATCTACTGTAGGCTTTGCATCTATATTTCGCTTGGCCAATGCCTCAATAATGGCCTCGGGATTGTCCCTAAGGGCTTGTATTTGTAACATTTGGGTGGTTTACTAAAATGTTTATTTTATTTTTTCTCTTATTTGTACCTCTATTTCGTCCATCAGTTCTGGGTTGTCTTTGAGTAGGAGTTTTACGGCATCGCGTCCTTGGCCTAGTTTGGTATCGCCATAGCTAAACCAGCTGCCGCTTTTTTTGATGATTTCATAATCAACCCCTAGGTCAATGATTTCGCCTAATTTTGAGATGCCTTCGCCATACATCACATCAAACTCAGCCGAGCGGAAAGGAGGGGCCACCTTATTTTTCACTACCTTCACTTTTACTCGGTTGCCCGATATGGTATCGCCATCCTTGATTTGGGTGCTTCTGCGAATATCCAAGCGCACTGAGGCATAAAATTTCAAGGCATTACCACCGGTAG
>CAYZUZ010000099.1:0-5606 GCA_964481795.1 uncultured Cryomorphaceae bacterium | reverse complement strand
ATTTAGCTCCAAATCTTAAAAAAGAAGGGGTAAAGTCGCATCTTTTGGTGTATGACCAAAATAGGGGAGAGGAGTTGATTGAGTGGGCAGATGCCTTGCTTACCGATAAAGAACTATTGCCACATATTTACGGCACAGCTGTGCATTGGTACACCGGTACCGAAGATTGGTTTCCTGAATCCTTGCAACACGCGCACCAATTGGCACCCAACAAAGCCATTATTCATACAGAAGGTTGCATAGATGCAGAGGTGCCTCATTGGCAAGACGATGCTTGGTATTGGAAAAAAGAAGCTACCGATTGGGGTTATGATTGGGCTAAAGAAGAAAATAAACACAAACACCCCAAATATGTGCCTACCTACCGCTATGCCCGCGATATCATTGGCTGCCTCAATAATTGGGTAGAGGGCTGGGTAGATTGGAATATGGTACTCGATGATAAAGGAGGGCCCAACCATGCAAAAAATTGGTGTATAGCCCCTATTTTAGTGAAGCCCGAACAAGACGAAGTTTACATCACCCCTTTGTATTACATAATGTGTCATTTCAGCCGCTTCATTAGGCCGGGTGCTGTGCGCATTGGTTTTGAGTCAAGTAATAATGAGCTGATGATGACGGCTGTGCAAAACCCAGATGAAAGTATGGTACTTGTAGTGCTCAATACACAGAAGGTTGCTACTACTTTTGAGGTAAATTGGAAGGGCAACAAAACTACCTATAGCATTGATCCCCAAGCCATACAAACTCTTATTTTTTCAAAATAAAAAACCCAGAATTATTTTATGATAGAACCCAAACTCTACGTAGGAGACACACCCATTAAACAGAAAAATGAAGCGGGCGTGAGCGAATTTCTCCGAATCAATAACGAAACTTGGTCTAAGATTTCAGGAGTTGACTCCATGGATACCTTCTTTATGTCGGTGGTAAGCAGTACCAATCAATGGATGTTTATAGCAAGTAATGGCAGCCTTACGGCTGGTCGTAAAAATCCCGAAAGTGCGCTTTTTCCCTATTATACCGATGATGTCATTATAGACAGTCCTGAGATTACCGGAAGTAAAACGCTCTTGCGTGTGATAAAAAATGATAAAAAATTCCTTTGGGAGCCTTTCTCAGAGCGCTATGCAGGTGCTTATACTATACAACGCAATTTGTATAAAAATAAATTTGGCAACAAACTCCGATTTGAAGAAACCAATCACGACTTAGGTCTGAGGTTTTATTATACATGGGCATTTAGCGATGCGTTCGGCTTTGTAAAAACAGGCGTATTAGAAAATATAAGCAACCATAATCTGGAAGTAGAACTCCTAGATGGTTTGCAAAACCTGCTTCCCTCGGGTGTAGGAAGCAACCTGCAAGCCAGCCGGAGCACCTTGGTAGATGCCTATAAAAAGAATGAACTCGACCAAGAAACAGGTATGGGTATTTTTTCTTTAAGCGCCATGATTGTAGATAAAGCGGAACCCAGTGAAGCCCTGCGCGCCACTACCGTGTGGAGTCAAGGTTTACCAAATCCTCAATACTTGCTCAGCAGCCGACAGCTCGATGCCTTTCGCAGAGGTGATGAGGTGGTCGAAGAAACATTTACCAAGGCCATGAAAGCCGCCTACTTTGTAAGATCTAATTTGAACTTAGCAGCAGGAAGTGAGCATACGTGGAACATGGTGGCGGAGGTAAACCAAAGTACAGCCATTGTACTCAATTTGCGCCAAGCTTTGATCAATAATCCCAATTTATCGGCTCATATTGAAGCTACTGTGGCGGAGGGTACCATCAATCTTGAAAAACTTGTAGGCCTAGCTGATGGTATCCAAAAGGGGCATGATAAACTCAGTACCACAAGGCACTACTCCAATGTGCTTTTCAACATCATGAGAGGAGGTGTATTTGAGAGTCAGTATGCAATAGATACCAGAGATTTGCTTAACTACGTGCATATCATCAACAAAAAAGTTTATGCACAATTCAAATCGCACATAGAAGCTTTGTCGGCAGCACTTACCTATCCGCAGTTGATAGATTGGGCCAGTGAAACACAAAATAGCGATTTGCAAAGAATTTGTACAGAATACCTACCTATTTCGTTCAGCCGCAGGCATGGTGATCCCAGCCGTCCTTGGAATTACTTTAACATAGATCTTACAGATTCACAAGGCAACAAAAAGTACAATTACGAAGGTAATTGGCGCGATATATTTCAGAATTGGGAAGCTTTGGCCTACTCATTTCCCGGCTTTATTGAGGGTATGATAGCCAAATTTGTGAATGCGAGCACCCTCGATGGCTACAACCCTTATCGCATTACCCGCGAGGGAATTGACTGGGAAGTAATCGAAGAACATGACCCTTGGTCGTACATTGGTTATTGGGGCGACCACCAAATCATTTATTTGCAAAAACTCCTCGAACATGCAGAGCAACACTTCCCAGGTAAGTTGAAAGCAATGCTCACTCAAAGGTCATTTGTGTATGCCAATGTTCCTTACAGAATAAGATCGTATCAGGCTATAAAGCAAAATCCCAACGACACTATAGACTTTGACCATGCTTTGGAGCGCACCATACAAGAGCGCTGCACCGAGGTAGGTTCTGATGGAAAAATCGCATGGAAAAATGGAGCGGTAGTCAAAGCCAATTTTACAGAAAAATTGCTGGTAATGGCTTGTACCAAACTCTATAATTTTGTACCCGATGGCGGCATTTGGCTCAATACGCAGCGCCCTGAGTGGAACGATGCCAACAATGCCCTTGTAGGTAATGGATTAAGCATGGTTACGCTCAATTATCTGAGGCGTTTCTTGGTATTTGCCAATGAAATTTTTAGCTCTATCGAAGGTGAAGAAGTAGAGCTCAATGCTGCCGTGGCCGATTTGCTTAATCAATTACATACCGTTTTTACCCAAGCACCCGAATCATTTAATCCTTCAAGTAGACAAGCCTTTGTAGATGCGCTGGGTGAAGCAGGCGAAATATATAGAAATGAAGCCTATGAATTTTTTAATGGCGATACCAAGTTTGTTCCCGTTTCTATAATCAGGGCTTTGTTTGGCTCCGCTACAGCTTTGGCCGAGCGCAGCATAGCCCATAGTAAACGCTCTGATGGACTTTATCATGCATACAATTTGTTGGCGTTTGATAGCGAAGGCGCTAAAATTTCGCATCTTTACGAAATGCTTGAAGGACAAGTTGCCGCATTGAGCTCAGGCATGTTGCAGCCCTATGAGGCTGTAGCTGTGTTGGATGCGCTCAAGGGCAGCTCCATGTTTCGCCCCGATCAATACAGTTATATGTTGTATCCCGACAGGGTTTTGGCTACTTTTATTGAGAAAAACAATATTCCTGAAGCTTATGTACAGCAATCGCAACTTTTTAAAGAATTAGTAGCCCAAGGTGATACGAGTTTAATTGAAGCGGATGACCAAGGTAAACTTCACTTTGCAGGCGATTTGCGCAATGCAAAAGATGTAGAGGCTAAGCTAAATATTTTAAAATCAGGCGCATTGACCGATTTGGTGGCTCAAGAGCAGCCTTTGATTCTAGCCGCCTTTGAAGCTGTATTCAATCATGTGGCATTTACGGGTCGCAGTGGTACTTTTTATGGCTACGAGGGCTTGGGTAGCATTTATTGGCACATGGTGAGCAAGCTTTTATTGGCCGTGCAGGAGAATATTTTTATGGCAGCCGACAAAGGTGCAGATGCAGGAGTATTGGGCAGACTGATAGAGCATTACTACGAAATACGAGCGGGTATAGGCATCAATAAATCACCTAAACTTTATGGCGCATTTCCTACCGATGCTTACTCGCACACGCCTGGCAATGCAGGGGCACAACAGCCCGGTCTTACTGGTCAGGTAAAAGAAGATGTTCTTAATAGATGGGCCGAGCTGGGTATCAGGGTTCACAAAGGTTGCTTGGAGTTGAATCCCATATTCTTATCTGGCCTTGAGTTTTTACAAAATGAAGAATCCTATACCTATGTAGCCGTTGATGGTAAGTTGCACAAGCGCAAGGTTTTACCCGGGCAAATGGCTTTTACCTACTGCGGCACTTTGGTTATTTATGAAAAAGCCGAAGAAAAACAATTGCGTATTTTGATGCACAATGGCGAGGAAATCTTATCGCAAGAAACACGCCTCAACGAAAGCTTGAGTTCAGAAATATTTTATAGAACAGGAAAGGTTAAAGAGTTGCATCTAAAACTGTGTATTCAGTAAAAATAATGTAAGAAATTATGCTAAAAAATCACAATAAATTACTCGAATTATCTGTTCCTGAACTAAGCATTGCAAGCCACGATAGGTTGCATGAGCTTTTCATAAAAACATTGGAATCAGGTATGTATGGTATAGGCTTTAGCGCATACGAGGAGGGCCAAAAACCAGGAGATATTCTTACCGAAGAGCAAGTAAGACGTAGAATGTCTATTCTAGCACCCCACACAAAATGGATTCGATCTTTTTCGTGCACCGATGGCAATGAATATATACCCATCATAGCCAAAGAATTTGGACTCAAAACCCTTGTAGGCGCTTGGTTGGGCGATGATGCCGAAAAGAATGAAGTAGAGATAGCAAAGCTTATCGAATTATCGCAAAGCGGTTATGTGGATATAGCCGCTGTGGGCAATGAGGTGATGTATCGTGAAGACTTGAGCGAAGAAGAACTCTTGAACCATATTATACGTGTTAAAAAGGCCTTGCCCAATACTCCTGTAAGCTATGTAGATGCTTATTATGAATTTGAAAATAGACCTGCCATTACAGCCTTATGCGATGTAATCCTTACCAATTGTTACCCTTTTTGGGAAGGTTGTCCGCTTGAGTATGCGCTGCTTTATATGAAAGATATGTACCGCAGAACCAAGCGTGTAGCTGGAGATAAGCCCGTAATGATAAGTGAAACAGGCTGGCCTAGTAAGGGTAGAAACTTTCATGGCTCGGTACCTTCTGAGCGAAATGCCATCAGCTATTTCATCCAGTCGCAGCAATGGTCGGCTGAGGAGGAAATCCCCATGTTTTACTTTTCGTCGTTTGATGAATCGTGGAAGGTAGGTGCCGAGGGCGATGTAGGTGCTTATTGGGGCTTGTGGGATAAAAATGAACAACTGAAATATTAGATCATGATGAAGAAAATACTTCCGATAAAACCTGCCATATGTTATTCTGGCTTTCGCGATGGTCAAAGTCCTGAAACAGGTGTTTTTCCTACATATGACGAAATTAAAGAGGACCTATTGATACTGCAAGAGAATTGGCAAAGCATCAGGTTGTATGACTGCGATGCACACGCCAAAACAGTATTGGAAGTTATTGAAAAAGAAGGATTTCAAATGGATGTGATGCTAGGAGCTTACATCATTGCAGAGCAAAGCAATCCCGATTGTCCGTGGGGAGGAGTGTATTCTGACGAACAGTTGCAAAAGAATGAAATCATTAATAAAGCAAGAATTTTAAAACTGATAGAGCTGGCTTGTAAGTATCCCAATATCATAAGTTCGGTTTCAGCGGGCAATGAAGCTACTGTGAGCTGGACAGATCACCTAGTGCCTGTTAATAGTCTTCTTCATTACGTAAATCAGCTCAAAACACAGGTGA
>CAYZUZ010000098.1:0-5630 GCA_964481795.1 uncultured Cryomorphaceae bacterium | reverse complement strand
TAATGACCCCACACATTGGCTCCAAAGAGTTGTATGTATGCAGTGGTCATTATGCTAAGTATGGGCAAGATTCTTTTCAACCCATTACCACGCCTGAGGAGGGCGAAGAGTTTTTGCTCAAACCCATGAATTGTCCGCACCACTGCGAGATTTATAAAACAAAACCCAGGTCATACAAAGATTTACCCCTTCGCTTAGCTGAGTTTGGCACAGTATACCGCTACGAACAAAGTGGTGAGCTACACGGGCTTACTCGCGTGCGTGGCTTCACACAAGATGACGCGCATATATTTTGCACCAATGACCAATTGAAAGAGGAATTCCAAAAAGTGATTGACTTGGTGCTTTACATATTCAAAGCCTTGGATTTTGAAAACTACACGGCACAAGTATCGCTCCGCGACCCCAACAAACCAGAGAAGTATATAGGCAGCGATGAAAATTGGGACAAAGCTGAAAGAGCAATCATAGAAGCGGCCGACGAAAAAGGGCTAAAAACCAAAATTGAATACGGTGAAGCCGCATTTTATGGTCCCAAGCTCGATTTTATGGTGCGCGATGCCTTGGGCCGTCAATGGCAATTAGGCACCATACAAGTAGATTACAACCTACCTGAGCGCTTTGAGCTGGAATACAAAGGTTCCGACAATCAAATGCATCGTCCGGTGATGATACATAGGGCTCCCTTTGGATCGATGGAGCGCTTTGTGGCGGTACTGTTGGAGCACTGTGGCGGCAAGTTTCCACTTTGGCTTGCACCAGAGCAAGTTATGATTGTACCCATAAGTGAAAAATTCAACAATTATGGAGAAAAAGTTTCGCAATTGCTAGAAAATCACGATATTCGCGCCCTCGTTGACGACAGGAACGAAAAACCGGGTAAAAAAATCAGGGAAGCTGAACTCAATAAATACCCGCTGATGCTTGTAGTAGGCGAAAAAGAAGAGCTTGCACAAGAAGTTTCTGTGAGACGACAAGGCGGTACCGACCTCGGCACCATGAGTATAGAGGCCGTTGCAGAATTGATAAACCAAGAGATAAGAGAAAAATTACCCGAGTACTAATTAATATAAAAAGACACTGAAGCAGAATTATAACAGACCTAGGTTCAACGCACAGCCTGAGGAACAACACAAAATTAACGATAAGATAAGGGTACCCAAAGTACGCTTGGTGGGCGATAATGTGGAAGTAGGAGTGTACAGTACCAACGAGGCATTGAGAATGGCCGATAGGCAAGATCTTGATTTGGTAATGATTACTGAAAAAGCAGATCCACCTGTTTGTAAAATCATCGACTATAAAAAATTCCTATACGACCAAAAGAAAAGACAAAAAGAAATTCAAAGCAATGCCATTAAGGTGGTGGTGAAAGAGATTCGTTTTGGGCCTCAAACCGATGACCATGACTTTGAATTCAAGAGAAAACATTGCCGTAGCTTTTTGGAAGAAGGTAGCAAGGTGAAAGCCTATGTGTTTTTCCGTGGAAGGTCAATTATTTTTAAAGAGCAAGGTGAAATTTTGCTTTTGAAATTAGCTCAAGAAGTAGAAGATGTAGGCAAGGTAGAATCGATGCCCAAGCTAGAAGGCAAACGCATGATTATGATGATTGCCCCTAAGAAAAAGAAGTGAAGTAAATATATATAAACAAAAAGAGAGACATGCCAAAGATGAAATCGAAGTCGAGTGCCAAAAAACGCTTTAAGCTTACAGGTACCGGCAAAATCAAGAGAAAACACGCCTTCAAAAGTCACATTTTGACCAAGAAGTCTACCAAACGCAAGCGCAATCTTACGCACAGCGGATTGGTACACCCAGCCGATGAGAAGAACATCAAAGTTCAACTTTTAGTAGGCTAATAAGCCTAAAATTGGTTTCCATTAATTATTAACCCTGTGTATGGCTCAAATAAGTGCTCATTAAAAAAACAAAAAGAGCCGCCTAGCACAAAAAAATGACAAATTATGCCACGTTCAGTAAATTCAGTAGCCAGTAGGGCTCGCAGAAAAAAAGTAATGAGCCTAGCCAAAGGTTACTTTGGTCGTAGGAAAAATGTATGGACCGTAGCCAAAAATGCAGTTGAAAAAGGATTGCTATACAGCTACAGAGACCGCAAAACCAAAAAACGCAACTTCCGCTCTTTGTGGATAGCGCGTATCAATGCAGGTGCACGCCTGCACGGAATGTCTTATTCAACCTTGATGGGTGCTTTAAAAGCTAAAAATATCGAATTGAACCGCAAGGTTTTGGCCGATTTAGCTATGAACCACCCCGAGGCTTTTACAGCCGTTGTAAATCAAGTAAAATAATTTATTAATCGTACTTACTTCACCTTTAAAATCCCGCAATGAGCGGGATTTTTTTTTTTGAAATTTTCATTTGAAGAGCTATAAACTCAGGTCAACACAAGCTCGCATCCTATCTTTTACTCAATGGCTCTGTTGTCCCAAGAAAATAAAATATACCTATCCAAAAATCTACATGGCCTTGATTACAAATACAGTACGCCTGTTTTGTGATTTACCTTCCTCTGTATCATTGCTTGCTAGGGGTTTGTCTGGCCCAAAACCTCTATGTGTCATTCTGGAACTCTTGATGCCTTTTTCTATAAGATACTCATACACTACACGTGCTCTGTTTTGCGAAAGCATCTGATTATCTGATTTATTACCCACGTTATCGGTATGTCCTTGTATTTCAATTTTTACCTTTGGATTGCTTTGCAAAAAGAGGGTGAATTCTTCCAAAATTCGCTGAGACCTTTTGGTGAGGTCATAAGAATTGGTGGCAAAGAAGATATCGTTGAGTCGATACTCTTCGTTCAATTTAATCTTTTTGATTTCTAAATCAGTAGTATTTATAGGTGTGGGTTTGGGAAAAGCTTCTCCTTCTTCAGGTTCTGGCGCAAGTGCTAGTTCGGCAAGCATTTCGCTGGCATCTATGTATCGCGAACTAAAAGCAGCACCTTCTTTTTCTGCTGTTATTATTAAATCTTGAGTAGGTTTTAGGGTAACTACAGCCGTATACTTTCCTGTTTCTTTTTCTACAGTAATTTGCTGTATGGTATTGTCATCCAGATTTTTAATTCTCAATTGCACTCCTTCAAGCGATCCATCCTCGGTATTTAAGATCCCCTTGATTAAGGCAACCTTTTCAGGTCTTATTTCGTCAGGCATGTTGAAATAAAAAATATCCCACCCTCCTTTGCCTTGAAGCTTATTGGAAGAAAAAAAAGCGGTTTTTCCATCCAAACTAACAATCAATCCTAATTCATCCTCTTGACTATTAATGGGATAACCCACGTTTACTGGACTCTGCCAATCTCCATTTGCCCATTGGGCGTAGTGCACGTCAAAACCTCCAAGTCCTGGGTGCCCATTGCTTGAGAAATAAAGAGTTTGCGCATCGGAGTGTATGTAGGGAGCTTTTTCATCTTTATCTGTATTGATGGTTTTTCCTAAATTTTCAGGCGCTGCCCATGTTCCATCCAAATTGCGTGCACAGCGATATATATCGATGCCGCCCATACCGCCAGTTCTATTACTCGCAAAGTATAGCCAATCGCCATTAGGCGTTACTGATGGCTGCGACTCCCAGCTATCCTCACGATTGATATGATCGCCCACTGAGCGCAGATCAACCCAATAACCCAGTTCATCTTTAAAGGTATAATAAACATCACAATTTTTGTAGCCAGATGGAAGCTGCTCGCATACAGTAAAGTAGAGTTCTTTATTGTTGGCAGTAATGGTGGGTCCTCCTTCATTATACTTTTGATTGAATGGAGCTGAAAGCGCCTTGCCGGGCTCAAATCTACCATTGGCTTGTATGCTTGCCATCGAAAATTTCTCAACCATACGCTCCACGGGCGATGGACCACTTTTTCGGTCTATTTCTTTTTTTCTCCTTGTGAAGAAACACAAACTTCCATCTGGACTGATTACCGGTAGATACTCATCCTCAGAGGTGCAAATATCAAGTAAAGGCTTTGGATTAAATACGATTGGATTGCTTTTAAGCTGATTGATCAACTCAAATTCAGTAATGATTTTTTTTGCTTCTTTGTCGTAAGCTCTATCCCTATCGGGCAGGGTTAAAAATTTTTTCAGCTTCTCTAATCCGCTCTCAAGCTTGTCGTTTTCTACCATTACCACTCCTAAAAAGAAATACACATCGTGCTTATAATCAGGGCAAACGCTGAGTAATCGCACCCAAGCTGCCTCGGCTTGTTTTACTTTGCCTTGTCGCACATTCATTTCTCCGTATATGTATAATGCATGTGGACAATCAGGGTCGTCGCGGAGGGCCATTTCGCAATAGCGCTTTACCTCCAATACATTTTTTGCTTTAAAGGCTTTAAGTGCACTTTGGGCAAATTTTTCGGCCTTATGTGAGCACAATTTATCGCACTCACCCAGCTCTATTTGAGCCTGTAAATGAAGGTTGAAAGTGAGAAAAAGGCCTAGTAGATATAATAAATACTTCATGTAGATATGAACTTGGTTGCTAAGTGCGCAAAGTTGAGGTTTCTGAGCTAAAAAACGACTTGTATCAAAAAAATATTTTATTCTTTGTTTTGGCTGTCCATGATAATCGTTACAGGCCCATCATTACAAAGTGAAACTTGCATGGATGCTCCAAATTCACCTGTTTGCAGGTCGGTAAAACCTATTTCGCGTGCTTTAGCACAAAAGTACTGATATAAAGGAATGGCTTGCTCAGGCTTAGCCGCTTTGATAAAACTAGGTCTATTTCCTTTTTTTGTAGATGCATGCAAAGTAAACTGACTTACTACAAGTAGATTGCCTCGTGCTTCTTTCACATCCAAATTCATTAGCCCTGCGCTATCTGAAAAAATTCTGAGTTGCGAAATTTTCTTGAGCAAGTAGTCTGCATCTTCCTTCGTATCCCATTCGTGTATGCCCAAGAGCACCATAAGACCCTTTTGGATTTCTGCAATTATTTGATTATCTACCTCTACCCTAGCCCAGGCAACTCTTTGTATTACTGCTTTCATAGGTATAAAAAAAACAGGGGCACTTTTTAAGGCACCCCTGCTTCATTTGTTTAAACCAAAATATTAATTTGTAAACACTGTAATGGAGCCATTGAGTGTTTTTACTTTCAATTCAATATTATCATAATACTGAAGTATGTAAAAATAAGTACCATCGGCTATCATGCCTCCTGTGTTTTTGTTGGTGCCATTCCAAGGGTTGGAGGTTTCATAATTGTTGGCTTCAAACACAGTGCCTCCCCATCTGTCTTTTATGATGAGTTTGGCGTCTTTATGATCACCTATGTTGGCTATTTCAAACAAATCATTATTTCCGTCATTGTTGGGCGTAAATACGTTGGGTACTTGAATAGGCCTAATTGCTGGAGGTGGTGGAGGTGGTATGATAGGATTGCCCGGACACTTGGTAAGCACATAATTGGAGTGACTTAAATAAGGCTTAGCTCCTGAGGGGTCAAATGCCTCTACTTTTACCCAATAGAATTTATCTTCTTCTGCATCAGGGTCGCAAGGCAAGTTAAATAAGTAAGTGGTATCTTGCGTAGGTAGGTTATTGGAGAGCAATTCGTCAAAAATCATGGTATCGTTTATTGCATCGTATTCTCCTACATAA
>CAYZUZ010000097.1:0-5633 GCA_964481795.1 uncultured Cryomorphaceae bacterium | reverse complement strand
TCACTTACGTTTTTTATTCCCTCAGGCTGGGAGTTTTACAACCCTAGAGTAAATCCAAATTCTACTGAAAACACCTATAATTCATCCATTGATTTTCAGGATTTTCGTGACGATAAACTATTGACTTACTTTAACTTAAAGCAAAACAATACTTTAAAAATGCAGTTTAGATTCAATGCTGCATTTCCTGGTAAATACTACTTTGGCGCAGCAGAGGCAGTACATATGTACCAAAACAACATCAAAGCCAGAACCCAAGGATTTTGGGTAGAAGTGGTGCAATAAAAAAAATTTTAGGTTTCAATCAAATCTTGAAGGGCTTCTTCAAGATTTGAAAACTTAAAATCAAAGCCCCCATTTAGTAGCTTTTCTGGATAAATATACCTTCCATACAAAGCCAGTTCAGGGTCTGTTTTAAGAAAATACTTAGCACCCAAACGAACAATAAAGGCAGGCGAGGAAATACCAAAAGGCATTTTCATCACTTTTCGGAGTGTACGCATAAACTCAAGATTGCTGCAAGGTTTGGGCGAACTCACATTTATAATACCTTGATAATCTGGATTTTCAATGGCATTTCTTATGATTTCATTCATATCCCATTCATGTATCCAGCTCATGCCTTGCTTTCCACTTCCGGTTTTGCCCCCTAGTCCTTTGGCTGCAATGGATTGTAAACTTTTTAAAGCGCCACCCTTTTTGCCAATCACAAAACTTGTACGCAATACCACTCCTCTCGTTGTACTATTAATTGATTTCCAAAATGCTTCCTCCCAAGCCCTTCCTACAAAAGGAGCCAATCCGTATCCGAGGCTTGCATTTTCGGTACACAAATGAGTTTCGGAATCGCCATAAATATGGGCAGTTGACATCTGAATCCAAATTTTTGGTGGGTTATTCAGATTCTTTAAGGCCTCACCAATAACCAAAGTACTGTCTACTCTCGATCTTAGTATCTCATCGATATTCTCAGGTGTTTTTACACAATCTACGGATTTTCCTGTAAGATTTACAATAGCACTGGCCTGTACCAATGCTTGAACCCAAGGTCCCAAAGTGCGAGCATCCCATGCATGATACTCAAAATCATGATGTAAATTTCCAGATTTTCTACCTATAATTACAGGTAAATACCCAAAACTTTTTAAATGATTAGCCAAGCTGAGGCCAATAAAACCCGTACCACCGAAAATAATAACTCGATTCATAGTGAAATTAATTTGACATCAAATATCCAATAGAAAAAAACTTTTATAGAGAATAAAAATGAAAACCATGTAAAAATTTTTTGGATACTTCTTGCACCATTAACTTAGCTCCATCAAATCATTGAAATTACCAGAAATGAGAAAAATAAGCCTGTTTATTATTGTTATTTTAAGCTCTATCTTATTAACATCCAGCAGTAAAGGAGATAATAGCGTAAAGCTCCGATTGAAAAAAGGAGATGAATTTACGTATTTGAATACCGTAAAAACAAAGGCCTTCACAGATGAACAGATGACCGAGTTTTTATCAGACATGGAAGTAACTGTGAAACAATCATTTACCGTAAAAGAAATCACAGAAAAACAGGAATTTGACATGCAAATGACCTTGTTAGCCATGAAAGTAAAGCAAAAAGGAGGCGGTTTTGAATTGGACTACGACAGCGATGAAAAGGAGTCCAAAAGCGACAATCCTATGCAAGGCATGATCAACCAACTTATGAGCAGCTTTTTAAACAAACCTTTTGATTTTCAACTCAATGAAAATGCTCAAATCACAAAAAAACTCAACATCACCTTGCCTGATGGCAGAGATTTTGGCGCAAATTTACTGAGCACCTTCATCGAATTGCCCAACCGTGAGCTACGCAAAGGCGATGTTTGGATGGCAGAAAGTAACATAGGCGGCACCAAAGCCACATCCGTATATACAGTGGAGGCTTTCCAAGCCAACTTGGTACAACTTGGAGTAGAAATCATTCCTGAAAAAAAAGACGACGAACTGCCCAACCCCAAGGGAATCATCATGCTAGATGCCTCTACAGGCATGGTAAGTAAAAGTGCTTTTAGCGTCAATCAAAAGAGTTTTAACCCCATGATACGCAGCGAAGCATACAATACCATCTTGTTTACCAATGAGTTACAAAAGAAATAATGAATCTTCCTGACTTGTTGCAGTTGGCATTGCAAAGTGAGCTACCTGGTTTTCGAGCTCATCAAAAGTTGATGCCTATGGGAAGGCAACGTGCTGATATTGAGCTGCACGAAGTGCCTACTGCCAAGCAAGCAGCCGTATGTATAACCTTGGAGCAACGCGACAAACAATGGTGTATACCCCTCATTAGGCGCAATACCTATCCGGGAGTACATAGCGGTCAAATCAGTTTTCCGGGCGGAAAATTAGAAAAAAATGAAACACCCCTACAAGCAGCCAAAAGGGAATATGAAGAAGAATTAGGTATTCAATCTACTCAATTACAGCGCCTAGGCAAATTAAGCAATGTATACATTCCTCCCAGTAATTTTTATGTTTATCCCTATTTATTTTACAATCCTGAACCCAGCACACCCCAACCCGACGCAACGGAAGTGGAAGAAGTCCTTTATCTTCCAGTAAATGAGCTACTTGCCGAAAATAGCATAACCCAAAAAAGCATACAAGTAAAAAACCAAACCTGGGATGTTCCCTGCTACCTCTGCAAAGGCCATGTGGTATGGGGAGCTACTGCATTGATATTGGTTGAGTTGGCAGAAATGATTCAAGGGGAATTGAAGGGGTGATCACCTCCTCCTCACCACCTTCTCTGCAAAGACTTCCTCTCCATCTCTGAATCCTTTTATTACGTAGGTGCCTAAGCGCAAGGGACTTACATCTAAGATTAACTCGTTGAGACCTGATTGTACTGTGCCTTGATATACTTCTGCTACTTGAGCGCCTAGCAAGTTGTATATAAAAACCCTTAATACTCCCTCTTGAGGCATTGTAAATTGTATAGCAAGCTGGTTTTCAAAGGGATTGGGATAGGCGATGGTTTTGCTGCCTAAATCTAATTGTGGATACAACCAATTGGCTGTGGCGATGTGGCCTCGAGCATCTGTAACTTCTACAAAAACCGAATCGCCCGTGCATAGATTATTAAGGGTATTTGAACCTTCTACTACCCTCGGCTCCAACCATTTGTATTGATAGGGAGGCACCCCTCCTTGTGGTTTGGCTTCTGCTATACCCTTACAAAGTGTTGCGCTGCCTTTGGGGAATAAGTCCAAGGTTATTTTAGAGGTATCTGGACTCGATAATTTACTGATCCACGTGCCTGAGGCTCTTGTTTGTAAGCCAAAAAAACCAGCCGTAAACACAGTGTTTACTTCATTGTACCGCCTTTGTATTCCAAAATAATCGCCCCATCGATCGTAAGGACCGTTGATTCGGTTTACATAATTTTCACCTGCTATAAGTTCTACAATCTCTGAGTAGGTAGAATCATTAGAAAAATAAATGGCACTTACACCCGCATAATCGGTAACAGAGGTGTGATTGAAACCAATAATGGCCTGTGCCTGACCTGCTTGCTGCCCCATCCAAGCAATATTGGGGTAGCCCAAGTCGCGATCGGGATGTCCAATAATATTGCCAGTAATGGTAGGATTACCAGCTGCATTCCTTACAAAACCGTGATAAACTCCTGCATACCCTGTAGCCGGATTGATACAATTGTGTACAAATTGAATTTTCTCCCTGTCTAAGAAGGCTCCTAATACACGTGAATCATTGATATCCAGACCTGTAGTGGGGTCATTGGGGTCATAATTTTCTTGTCTGCCATTGGGTGATAATCCATATTTGGTGCTGCTTACTACAGCCTTTACATCCAATTTTGACTCCGTATCATTGATTTCACCTTCCAATTTTACCACAAAAAATGTATCGTTTTCTATATCAAAATTCCGATTGGATAGCAAGTACACCTCCTCAGCAATACCCTCTTTGTCTGCCACGGGATGCAGATTGCGAACCAGCCGCCCATTGTGTTCTACTCCATGCCAAAGCTTGGTTGGCAGTGAATCGGCACCTGCAAATCCTGCATGTTTATCTATTTGCCAAATCATTGAGCCATCAAATCCTACTTGCCAACTCACACCAGGAACGATCAAATTGGCTGTATAAATAAGCTCGTTTTTTGTTACCATAAATGCAGGATAATCTGTCCATCGGTTGTTGTCGAGCGGATTGCCAGGCAAGAAGTATACATGCCAACCATCGAGGGGATTATTGCTTACAGAAAAAGCAAAAATAAGATAGTTGAGTGCAGGGGTATTATTGGCTAAAAATGTAAGAATAAATCTATCATAATCAGGATCATAGAGCAATTTAGGATCGAAGAAATTATCTAAAGACCTACCAGAATTGGCTATAACCGATAGCGCCAAACCTCCAAACGGATACATGAGCGAATCGCCATTCAAATCGTGTGCATATACCGCTGAATTAACTGCTGCCATCAATATACCTCCGTTGCTTACCGAAAGGGTATTATCGTTGGGGATGCCACCTGTAAATGGAACGATGGTCCCATTGAACAAGCGCCTATTCATGCGGAAACCCTCTTCAATAATGGGATTCAAACTCGGGTCGCCCGATTGACCTGATTTACGTGGCATTATAGGATATCGCTCTGCTACTTTTTTTCTTTGCTCGCGCAAAAAACCGCGGTAAGAATCGCCTCCCGGACTAGGTGCTTCTAAATAATCAACCCGTGCTTGGTAATTTGTATCGCGGGTTTCGGGTTTAATTGTATGCCTTTTTGCAAGGGTAATGTTTTTTGTTTGCACCTGTGCATCAGATGAATAGCTAAATAAAAAACACAGTGAAAGAACCACTATCTTGTATATGTTGCCCATAGAATATTTTTTTTAAGTGCCTAAAAATACATCACAAAATACATATAAAAACATAGGACATTTTCGTATGCCGCAGCTTCATTAGGTATCTTTGAATTGCAGATAAACAAATATGTGTGTGAAGAGTTGACCACATAAACCCAGCAACAAAATGGATAAAAAAATATTGATTACAGGCGCCTCAGGATTAATTGGCACAGAAATAATTAAGTCGTTACCTACAGGTTATATTTGGGTAGCCTTGAGTACCAATAAAAATAAATGCGATGGTAAAAATTGGTTTTACTGGAACCCATCGGAGGGTGAAATAGACACACAATCGCTTAAAAATGTGGAATATATAATCCACTTAGCAGGATCAAGTATAGCACAAGCTTGGACGCCCAAAAACAAAAAAGAGATTGTAGATTCACGCGTATTAAGTACACAGTTGCTTTACAATTTTTTAAAAAACAACCCACATACGGTAAAAAAATTCATATCTGCCTCAGGAATTGGAATATACCCTCAAAATGATGGCACCCTCAAGAACGAGAACAGCTTGCCAGGCAATGATTTTCCTGCACAGGTATGCATACAATGGGAGGCCGAGGCATTGAAAATGAAAACATTGAACATACAAGTACACCTAGTAAGAACAGGCATTGTTTTGAGCAATCGCGGTGGGGCTTTGGTACCCATCAAAACACCCGTTCAATATTTTGTGGGAGCAGCTTTAGGTACTGGCAATCAATTTTTATCGTGGAT
>CAYZUZ010000096.1:0-5717 GCA_964481795.1 uncultured Cryomorphaceae bacterium | reverse complement strand
CTTTTATAAATTGATTTACGGCAGGGGCTATTTCTTTAAAAGTGGGTTCATTGGTCACCCTTTCGTTTGTAATACCATGTACAGCCACTACTTCTATAGGAATGTGCATCTCAGGATTCACGAGCCAGGTTTTGGAATCTTCGCGTCCATCTGGGTACACCTTTAATATAGATATTTCAACAATACGGTCTTTTACCAGATTGGTTCCTGTAGTTTCTAGGTCAAAAAAGCACATAGGCCTTTTGAGTGATAATTGCATCTCTTTTGAGTTATGAATTTATTGCTGCTAATGTAGCCTTACTTATCAGAGCCTACAAAAAAGCCCCGATAATTATCGAGGCTTTTGAGCTTTAATTTATTATACGACTGATATTCAGTAGGTTTAAATCTCTGTTTTGGGGTCAAATGCTTCCAAGATTTCAGCTACACGCTTTACAAATCTACCGCCCAAAGCACCATCTACTACCCTATGATCGTAGCTGTGCGACAGGAACATCATGTGGCGTATGGCTATCATATCGCCTTCTGGTGTTTCTATTACTGCGGGTTTTTTGCGTATGGCACCTACAGCCATTATGGCTACTTGGGGCTGATTGATTACTGGTGTTCCCAACACATTGCCAAAAGTTCCTACATTGGTCATGGTATAAGTGCCACCTTTGATCTCATCGGGCTTGAGTTGGTTGTTTCTTGCTCTATTGGCCAAATCATTTACGATTTTGGTAAGACCCATCAAGTTATAGCGATCGGCATTTTTGATTACAGGTACTATCAAATTACCTGAGGGCAAGGCAGCAGCCATACCTATATTGATGTCCTTTTTCTTGATGATATTGTATCCATCTACACTTACATTCACCATGGGCATTTCTTTGATTGCCATGGCAATAGCCTGAATAAAAATAGGGGTAAATGTCAATTTTTCGCCTTCGCGTGCTTCAAATGCATTCTTAACTTTATTGCGCCACATTACAATTGGCGTTACATCTACCTCCACAAAACTTGTAACGTGAGGCGAAGTATGCTTGCTCATCACCATGTGATCTGCTATGAGTTTTCGCATTCTGTCCATTTCAATGATTTCATCTCCAGGATGGATCTCTACAGGAGCAGCAGGTTTAGGAGCTACAGGTGCTGGCGCTGGTGCCGTTCTGG
This sequence comes from uncultured Cryomorphaceae bacterium, assembly GCA_964481795.1. Taxonomy (GTDB): domain Bacteria; phylum Bacteroidota; class Bacteroidia; order Flavobacteriales; family Schleiferiaceae; genus CAYZUZ01. Next base: position 4,562 of record CAYZUZ010000096.1, on the reverse strand, counting down.
ATGACGCTTGAGGAGCTGGTGCCAATACAGCTTGCTGTGGAGCCTCTGCCGACTTGGCCTGACCTCTACTTTCCAAATAATGAAGTACATCCTTCTTGGTCACTCTACCATCTTGCCCGCTGCCTTGGATATGTTCGAGTTCTGCTTGGCTGATGCCTTCTTGTTTGGCAATGGTTTTTACCAAGGGTGAGTAAAATCTATCGGCAGTTGATGTAATCTCTACCGCACTGGTGGCCGATACAGCTGCCACTGCTTGTTCTACTTGTTTTTCTACTTGAGCAGCTGGTGTGCTTGTTTGAGTAGCCTCAGGAGCGGCTGCTTCACCACCCGTTTCAATAATGGCAATTACCTGACCTACCTGAACCACGTCATTTTCATTAAAAAGCTTTTTTACCAATACACCTTCTACGGGTGAGGGCACTTCAGAATCTACTTTATCGGTGGCTATTTCCAGTACAGTTTCTTCTAATTCAATGGTTTCGCCTTCATTTTTACTCCATTTTATGATGGTTGCTTCCGCAACGCTTTCGCCCATTTTAGGCATTACAAGTTCAAATTGTGACATCCGTTGGATTTTTTCGATTTGTGCGCGAAATTAATAAGTAATCGTGCATCAATCTACCTACAACTATGTGAAAAAGCATTTTAATTCACTTAGGCGCTTTTTTATAAAAAAAAATCCTGTAAGTTTTTCGCTTACAGGATTTTTAAAAATAGGGTATTCCGTTAAAGATTAGCGCACTACCAATTTACGGGTCAAGATATCGCCTTTCATATCTACTTTTAAGATATACAAACCTTTAGGTAGAGATTGTATATTCATACGTGATTCATTTTCAGTAGGTATAGAGCTTTGAATCAACTTACCAGTCAAATCATATAACTCAATACTTCTTGCTTTTTCTGAAGTTTGTATGGTAATTACATCTGAACTTGGGTTGGGGAATACAGAGAAAGCTTTGTTGTTATTTCTGTATTTTTCAACCGATACGGGCACGTTGTAGCCTTTTGAATTCAACATACGAGCCATACGAGGCGCTGCAAAACCTACGATAGAATCTATGTAAGCCATGCTTTGTGTTTTGTTGTTGGGGTTGGTTTCGCTTTGTCCAGCTGGGTCGTTAGCATCCCACCAATCCCATGGGTTTGAGTTTACTCTGAAAGGCTCAGCCGCATTTGGTGGGGCTATGCTAAAAGGAAGGATGTGGTTAATAGCTCCAGGATTGATGGTTGCATTGGAGCGAGCTGCTACGCTGATGGGGTCGTTCCAATCGGTACCTAATACAGCATTATTTCCGAAATTATTGGCTCTTCTCACGGCATTGTAGCTACCTGCTACATCTACTACAGGAAAAAATTGAGCACCGATAGGTACATTAACCATACCAGCAAAGTAAGGGGCAAAGAAATCTTGAAATACGTGAGCTGATACCATAGGCACATCACCTTGCTCTAGCCATGAGCTATCGCCTATAGCGCCTCCTAAATTAACAACCATAGCTACTTCATCGCTAAAACCAGGGTGATTGATGAAGTTGCGGCCTTTCTGTGCCGTGTTTACCTGTGGTAAACCTAGTGGTGTAGATTGTCCGGTAAATGCTACTGCACCTCCGTAACCATTCCAATCGCCCACTACTGAAGTATCTACATACAAATCGCCAGCTGCTACTGGAAATCCATAAAGACCTGTGGTACTAGCGTTGTCATATTTGAATTTGTCGAGTGTCAATTCTGCATATTTATCCAAAGAGGCATATCCAAAAGTGATGTAACCACCTGACCCTTGACCTACCAAGGTAATGGCGTTTTTATTGATTTTTAATGGATTGCCAGCTGTATCTACAGTTACATTTAAGTAGCGTACCAAAGCTTTGGCATCTTGTATGGCATTGTATACCGCAAGTAGGTTGGTACCTCTACGCAAATCTAAATCGGTAGAGTTGGCCAACCAACCTACACGATACGTAGCTGAAATGGCTACATAACCCATACGTGCAAAGCGCATACACATTTCAACAGCAGCACTGTCTTTGCGCTCACCCATAGGGCCTGCAAAACCTTTTGGAAGAAAACTACCCGTGTGCAAATACACCATTACGGGACGAGACTGAACGGTATCTACCAGTGGGCTAGGCATGTAAACATCGCCTTGAAGCGGAAGCAACTGAGGGCCGCCCACTGAGGCTGGTGCATAGGAAAACCAGTTGATTCCATAAATTTGGTCGGGTACGGTCATGATATCCGCCTTCGAAAATACAGGGTCTAAATAGCGTACCTGAGCGCTTAGCCCCAAAGCAGCTACCGATAAAAGGGTAAGTAACGATTTTTTCATTATAATAGATTTTAGTTAAACTTTAGACGAAATTACTATGCAAAACACTAATTAAAATCAACCACGGTAGAAAAATATAACATTCTTCCTATGCGGGGCCCACCATATACCTGAAACACCATGTTGTTCAACAAGTTAGTGCCACCAATTTTAAAAGTAGTATTCCATTTTTTTACGAAATAATTCACTTGTGAATCTACCATATCGTACGAATCGATGCTGCCCGTAAACTGTGGTGAGCCTTCAAATACAAAACCTTGTATCCATCTGTAATTGATGCTAAATCCAAAATTGTTTTTTGAGCTTGCTTTCCACTTGATATCCCTACCTGAAATACCTATATTATACTTGTGCTCTGGAGTATTAAATGCTGGTATAATGGGGTCGTCAGATTGTGAGTTGAGCACATTCCATGTGTAGTTTCCATTTAAGGAGTATTTATCCCAAAAATAATAATTGGCTCCTAGCGAAAAACCTTGGGTAGTCACTTGATCCAGTGCATTGGCTGCTACTCTAAATGCTTGGGCAGAAGCCAATCTATCGAAAGCACTTTCACCTTCAGTAATTTGAACCCCAATATTAAAACCAATAAAATCTTGATACCAGCTGTAGTAGTAGTTAGCATCAATGAATAATCTTTGGAATAATGTAGTTCTATACCCAACTTCTGCTGTTTGAACACGCTCTGGTTTTATGGGATTTACTGTGTAAAAGTCAAACTCATGATCCAATCGTCCTTGAGCATTTTTACCTAAATATTCTTCAATATTATCGACAGTAACCAAGCTGTCAACTCCATTCAAATTACCTAATAAAATAGCCCTGCCTACATTATAATATAGGTATTGATCTTGGAGTGTGGGATTGCGGATGGCCGATGAAAGCGAAAAGCGCAAGGTATTGAGTTTATCTATCTGATATACAAAGGATAATGCTGGACTGAAGAGGAAGTCAAAATTTTGATTTTTATCCATTCTGAGGGTAAAATTCATTTTGTATTTGTCTTGATTCCATTTGCGCTCCCATCCACCATAAAGTCCATACTCAAAGTTGGTGATGGTTCTATAGCCAAGTTCTATGGTATCATATTGTGCCATTCCATTTACAGAATCTACAAAATCATAGCGGTACTGCATGGAGTCGCTAAAAATATTACCTCTAGAATTAGGTGTGTACAATCGGGTATTGCCTCCGGCTACAATTCTATGGCCTTTAATATTCCATTCGTACTGACCGTGAATGTGATACAAGGCTGAGCGGTCAAAGAATTTGGTACCTCCTTCGGCAAAAGTTCTGGAGGTATAATGATTGAAGAGCGAATCGAAGCGGGCAGTACCGGGCTCAAGAGTTCCTCCAAATTGATTATCAACTCTTTGCCTAATACGATTGTGCATGGCTGTGAGCGAATCTCGGTTTTGAACAAGGTAGCTTTGGTATTGCTCTAGCCATAGTTCGCGCTCATTGAACCAACTTGCTGTAGGAAAACCAGGAAGACTTTGCGCCCTTCCTGCTTCAAAAGAATTCCAAAAAGATTGATAGGTTTGACCCCAGATTCCATCGCCCGCCTGCGACTCAAGCATTCGTAAAGCTGTAAAGTAAGCATCGTATGAATTGCCTGCATCTTCGTGGGTAGCGTAAGCTCTGAGGAAGAATTTATCTTTTTTGCGCCATTCCAATCTATTCTGAAAAAAAAGTATGTCCTTGAGGCTGTATCTATTATCTCCTTGATAAACTGTGGTTCCATATCCAAAATTGGAAGCGGCAATCAACTCTGAGCCTCCCTTAAAGCGATAATGCCCTGATAGTGCTAGCTTTAAGTTGCGTGTGTTGTAATCAACCAAATCCGATTCTTGAATACCCTTGCGATAAAATTGATCTAAGCCAGGGTAGGTTCTTGGGGAACCAAAGTCATTAAAATACTCCTCATCGCCATATTTATTCACGGCATCAAAGCCTCCCGGATTGCCCAATCCGGTGCGCGATTCCTCAGTAGGATTGAAATTATCTGCCACCCAATCATCCGCTTGTAAATAAAAAGCATTGAATTTCAAGGCAAAACGCTCTTCTCCTTTACTATTTTTAAAGACGTGTGCGTGTCGCAAAGCAAATTCGGTGAGTCGCCTCTCCCCTACTTTAAGACTCACGCTTGTTCCTCTAAAGTCAAAGGGGTCTTTAGTGGTCATAGAAATCACACCATTAAAGGCATTTGGCCCATAAAAAGCAGAGGAAG
>CAYZUZ010000095.1:0-5730 GCA_964481795.1 uncultured Cryomorphaceae bacterium | reverse complement strand
ACATTGCTGATAAGTGGCACAAAATACATGAATGTCCACCAGGTAGGTCGTTGAATGATTTTCATCAAAACAAATGTTTTGTATACTGGCACAAAAGCTTCCCAAGTTTTACGACCAGCTGCTTGGAAATATTTGAAAAGAACAATACTTGTAAGTACTTCTACTAATAGGTAGTATAAAACAATATTGTGTGGATGCATGGTTTATTTTTTATAGGTTGATTAAATCTTTCATTCCAAAAATGCCTTTTTTGCCTATGAGCCATTCAGCGGCCCAAACGGCTCCTTGGGCAAACCCTTCTCTGGAGAAAGCTTCGTGTTTGATTTCGATTACGTCGGTTTCACTTTTGTAGGTAATGATATGTGTACCAGGTACTTCACCTTCTCTAAGAGCATGAATAGGTAGTTTATTTGCCTCCGCACTCAAACTCCAATCATTTAACTGTGGATAGGATTGTAATATTCCTTGACTCAGAGTAAGGGCAGTTCCGCTAGGCGCATCTTTTTTATGGATGTGGTGAATTTCAGTAATGGAAGGTTTGTAAGCTTCAAAAGAAACCATCAGTTGAGCCAGTTTAGCATTGAGTTCAAAAAAGAGATTGACACCCAAACTAAAATTACTTGCATAAAAGAAAGCAGTGTTTTTATCTTTTGTAAGTTGTTCTATTTCTGTTAATTGATCTAACCAGCCCGTGGTTCCACATACGGTAGGAATACCTCTGTTGATGAGTTTGTGTATGTTTTCAAAAGCAGTTTCAGGGGTCGAGAATTCAATAGCTACATCTACATGAGGCAATGCATCTATTTCTGAAGTTCTATGGATGATGCTAGCTATCTTAAATCCTTTTTTTAAAGCGATTTTTTCAATGGCTTTACCCATTTTTCCATAGCCAATTATTGCAATTGATATCATGGGGCTAATGTAAGTTTGATATTTGAGTTTTGTACAGGGTCAAGGGTCCATTTTAATTGTAACCCTAGGCTAACGAAGGGTAGGGGACTTTCTTGCTTTAAGGGTTGTAAATTTAGACTAATGTTATCGCTCATATCGTAATAAAACAGATGTGCATCTACATAAGCATCGAGCAGATTGAGCGAATATGCCAATACAGATAATATGATCATTAGGTCTCTGTCCTTCCTAAAATCATTTTGAATTGTAATCAAATCATTTTCCGTATACAATCCGTTAAATCGGTCTTCGCCCCGAATTAATGCGTCAAATCCATCACTATAAATCCTATATTGACTGTGATTTTGCGAAGCAAAATAAATTGTAGCTCCAAGTGCTCCATATACCAAAGGCATTTTCCAATACTTCCTGTTGTATGCTTGTCCTAGTCCTGGCAATGCAGCACTTAGCAGCACAGCTTTACGCACCGAATGTGGTTTTTGAGTACTATCTATCTTCAATGCAACAGTGTCTCCTTCGCTAGGCTTGGGGAGTTCTTGTGCGCTTGAATAGAGGCAAATAAGCAGCGCGAAAATGAAAAAGCCTGTTTTGGCAATCAATAAGAGGGTGTATTAGTTATTGATTAAATTGATCAAGCGCTCAAACTCTTTTTCATTTTTGAAATTGATGATAATGCGCCCTTTTCCTTTTTCTGTTTTGGTTATTTGTACCGGAGTTTTTAGTTTATTGCTCAGTACATCTATCATTACACCTACAGTTTCATCTACGGGAGTAGCCTTTGGTGCGCTTGTGTTTTTTTCTTCTTTGAGTTTTTTTACACGTTCTTCTACTTGGCGCACAGATAGCTCTTTGGAAACAATGTCTTTATAAAGCTCTAATTGTAGTTCTTCGTCTTCAATATTTACCAGACTACGTGCATGACCCATACTCAGCATTCTATCGCGAAGGCCTGCTTGTATCAATGCGGGCAATTTTAGTAGCCTTAAATAATTGGTAACGGTAGATCTTTTTTTGCCTACTCGTTGGCTGAGTTGTTCCTGGGTAAGGTCTATTTCTTCAATCAATCTGTTGTAGCTCAATGCTACCTCTATAGAATCTAAATCTTCGCGCTGTATATTTTCGACCAAGGCGAGTTCTAGCATGTTTTGATCATCAGCAAGGCGCACATAAGCAGGTATTTTTGTTAATCCTGCCAATTGCGAAGCCCTCCATCTGCGTTCACCAGAGATGATTTCGTATTCGTTTTGACCTTTTTTTCTTACAGTAATGGGTTGTATTACGCCCAATTCTTTGATGGATTGAGCCAATTCATCAAGTGCTTCTTTGGTAAAATTGGTACGCGGCTGGTATGGGTTTGGATGCACCTGAGCTACATCTATTTCTGCTACGCCACCTACCAACTTGTCGGCATTTTTATCTCTTGCAGTATGTATATCGGTTATAGGCTCTTTGATCAAGGCAGATAATCCTCGGCCTAGTGCTTGTCTTGGTTTTGAATCCATTATAAATTTTAAATCCTTCTTATTTTACGGTATTTTCCTCTTCCACAAGAGTGTTGTTTTTCAAAAATTCTTTTGCCAAATTGAGATAATTGATAGCGCCTGTGCTTGTAGCATCATACATAACTATGGTTTCACCAAAGCTAGGTGCTTCACTCAATCGCACATTTCTTTGTATGATGGTTTCAAAAACCATTTTTTGAAAATGGGTTTTTACTTCATCTACCACTTGGTTGCTAAGCCTCAATCTGGAGTCGTACATGGTAAGCAGCAAGCCTTCTATATCCAAATCAGGATTGTGTATGCTTTGTACACTTCTGATGGTATTGAGCAATTTGCCCAATCCTTCTAGCGCAAAGTATTCACATTGTATAGGTACAATAACACTATCGGCAGCGGTGAGTGCATTGAGGGTAATAAGTCCCAAAGAAGGAGCACAATCAATAAATATGTAATCGTATTGATCTCTCACATTTTGAAGGGCAGCTTTGAGCATGTGTTCTCGGTTTTCTTTATCCACAAGCTCTATTTCTACTGCTACCAAGTCTATTTGGGCAGGAATCAAGAAAACATTAGGCGTATTGGTTTTGATGGTAACATCTTCAGGGCGAGCTTCGTGCTCCAATACTTGGTAGGTTCCGGTAGTAACCGAATTGGGATCTACACCCAAGGCTGATGTGGCATTGGCCTGTGGGTCAGCATCTATTAGGAGAATTTTCTGTTCAAGAACACCTAAGCTTGCTGCTAAATTTACCGCAGTTGTTGTTTTGCCTACGCCTCCTTTTTGATTTGCAATAGCTACTATTTTGCCCATAGTTATAAATTTTAATGCTTTTTTGAAAGAGACAAAATTAAGCTTTTGAATTCTACCCCCACAGCTATTTATAGGTTTACTTGTTTACTTTCTTATCAAGTATATATAGTAGTTTGATAATCAAGGATTAAAAACGATAAATCGAGCTTAAAACTTTTCAACAAGGGAAAAAGACACATTCCAAACGACAAAATAAATATCGTAAGGTATTGAAAGTAAACAGATTATAAAGTGTGTTTTTTTGTAAGTTAAATTAAATATCGTCAAATTCAACGTCGCTATATTTTTCAGCTACGCTTGATTTTTCTTTGATAAAATTAGGGTTGTGGCGCTCAGAAATTACCTCTTCTCCCTTTTCATCGATGATGTATTGGGTTACTTCGTTGAGCATGTCCATAAATGGGGCAAAATCTTCCTTATATAAGTAGATTTTGTGCTTTTTATAAAAAAAGTCGCCATTATCGCCATTATGCTTTTTACTCTCAGTTATGGTGAGGTAATAGTCGTCTGATTTTGTGGCTCTTACATCAAAAAAGTAGGTTCTGCTGCCCGCTCTTAATGCTTTTGAAAAGATTTCTTCTTTGTCTCTGTTATCTCTATCGTACATGATTTGAAATGGTTTCTTGGTGTAGGGCAAATGTACTGATAATTTTCAAGTTGAAAAATTATCTCAATTATTTCTATCATACCGTTAAATTTGAGAGTAAAATCACGTATCCAATGATTCTAGAATTATATTACAAGCATATTCGATTTGGGAATTGCTAATACTCAATGGTGGCGAAATTCGAAGGGATTTATCGTTGAACAAGAAAAAATCCGTAATAACCCCATTTTCAATACAATAGTTCATTGATTTTCGCATCGAAGAAAAGGATTCTAAGGTTACTGCCAGCATCAAACCCTTGCCTTGTACAGATTTTATCTTAGGATGTACAAGTAGATTTTTGAATAATTTTTCTTTTTCAGGCACGTGGCAAATCCAGTCTTCGGTGAGCAAAATTTCTAAGCTTGCTATAGCTGCTGCACAGCTTACCGGGTGCCCTCCAAAGGTAGTGATATGGCCCAATACCGGATGATGTTGCAATTGTTCCATGAGCTTTTTGGATGCTACAAAGGCTCCTATGGGCATTCCTCCGCCCATACCTTTGGCTAGGGCTATAATATCAGGAACAATGCCTTCCGTATGAAAACCAAATAGGGCACCTGTTCGTCCGAATCCAGTTTGTATTTCATCTAAAATTAGCAAAGCGCCCACCTCATTGCACCTTTGTCGTAATGCTGTGAGCCATTCTTGCTGACCCTCTATATATCCGCTTTCTGATTGTACGATTTCTGTAACCACCGCAGCTGTGCTCGTACTGATTTTTTTTAGATCTTCAAAATTATTGTATTCAATTTGCAGATTACCAGGTAGTAAAGGTCTATAAGATTGCTTAAACTCTTCTCCACCTATAATAGATAAAGCTCCTTGGGTAGAGCCGTGATAAGAGTTTTTGCAATATACAAATTGACCTCGAGCTGTGGTTCTTTTGGCTAATTTCATACTTCCTTCAATAGCCTCAGCACCCGAGTTTACAAGGTATACACTGTCTAAACTAGGATGCAACCAACGATGTAAAAGCGCTGCAAGTTCTACCTGTGGGCCTTGCACATATTCGCCATAAACCATGGTATGCAGATACTTATCTACTTGTTTTTTAATAGCTTCTACTACTTTTGGGTGTCTATGCCCTACATTGCCTACGCTTATGCCTCCTATTAAATCTAAATATTTTTTTCCTTTTGTATCATAAAGATATTCTGCCTCAGCTTTTTCTATTTCAAGTGCAATAGGGGTATCGGCTGGCAGTGCCAAGTGTTTTAAAAAAAGCTCTTTATGGCTTATTGCATTCATCCGTTAATAACCTTGGTAGGGTACTTCTGTTTCTGTAAAGTGTATTCCGTAATTTTTTAACTCATCGAGCAAGGGTAGGTAAACTTCCTTATGCACGGGGAGTTGAACACCTGTTTTATTTATTTCTCCAGTAATAATCCGCTTGGCTACCATACCCAAAGGCAAACCCACGGTGCGTGCCATGGCGGTTTGTTTGGCATTTTCGCCTTCGGTAATCATGTACGAATGTATCATTTTAAGCTCACCATGTAATTGATAACCCAGCTTATGCCACATCACAATCATGTCTTTGTCATCGGGTTGCATTTTCCATTTATCTTCAAGTATGTGCTGTAATATTTGAGCAGGTGTACCTTGTTTCAGTCCAATTTCTTCGTTGCTAAAAAGCCCTAACCATTCAAATTTTTCTGGGATATCCATGATATCTTGAGGAATATTGAGATAATGCATCAATTTTAACTCTACAGAATCAGTGGGATGATAGGCAAGGAAAGAGTTTAAAAATTCTCTTTTGGTCATGGTATCTACGTGTTCCATCATATAGCTATCGTCTGTCATTCCTAGTTTTACAAAAGCATCCCATGCTCGGCAAAAACCTGGTCTACGGA
>CAYZUZ010000094.1:0-5737 GCA_964481795.1 uncultured Cryomorphaceae bacterium | reverse complement strand
GCCTCGTAGGTAACAAATACAAACAGGACAAGCTGAAGCCATCTCACTAAAGTCCAATTAGATAGTATAATGCTTTTCATTCATTTGAATTTTTTTCAAAAGTACACCTAAGCACATAAAAGCCTTGTAACAAAGGTTGCCTATTGCTACCAACCAAAAATAAAATTTTTGACACACATGAGCCCCTGCACCCAAGGGTATAATGAATCTTACCGATTAAATTTGTAGCTTAAAATTGAAATACTTGCAAGTTCCTGAATCGATACAAAATCTACTGAAAACCCTGCCTGAAAAGCCGGGAATATATCAACACCTAGATAAAAACGGAAACATACTCTACATAGGCAAAGCCAAAAATTTAAAGAAAAGAGTTTCCTCTTACTTCCAAAAAGAGCATGATACCGCCCGTACTTACGTCATGGTGCGCAAGGTGGCAGATATACACATCATAGTAACTGAAACCGAGTTTGATGCCTTATTGCTGGAGAACAACCTCATCAAAAAGTACCAACCACGGTACAACATCAACCTAAAAGACGATAAAACCTATCCGTGGATATGTATTACCAATGAGGAGTTTCCGAGAATATTTCCTACCCGTAGAAAACTCAAAGATGGCTCGCAATACTTCGGTCCCTATGCCTCCATCAAAGTGATGCGCACCCTGCTCGATATGATCAAGCAGCTCTATACCCTCCGCTCTTGTAGGCTGGCCTTAACCCCCAAAAGCATAGAGGCCGGTAAGTTTAAATTGTGCTTGGAGTATCATATTGGCAATTGCAAAGCACCTTGCGAAGGCCTGCAAACCCAAGCAGATTATTTGCAAGATGTAGAGGCAGCTAAGGAATTGATAAAAGGACATTTAAACAGTGTAAAAAAATATTTGGCTGCGCAAATGGCAGAGCAGGCCGAAAAACTTGAGTTTGAAAAAGCACAAAAAACCAAAGAGAAAATAGAAATATTAGAGCGCTACCAATCGCGATCTACAGTAATCAGCAGCTCCATTACCATGCTCGATGTGTACAGTGTATTGGTAGATGCAGAGTATGCTTACGTAAACTTTTTGAAAATCATTGACGGTGCTGTGGTGCAATCACATACAGTGGAAATAAAGCGCAAGCTAGAAGAAACTCCTGAAGAAATTTTAGAACTTACCCTGCCAGAATTGCGATCACTCTTTGAGTCGGATTGCAAGGAGGTCATTACTTCTCATGCTATAGAGTTAGAAATACCAGGCGTGCAGATTCACTGTCCGCAGCGAGGCGAGAAAAAAGCACTGATAGAGCTCAGCACCAAAAATGCCATGTATTACAGGCTCGAGAAGCTGAAAAGCATACAAATCACCGATCCCGATCGACATGTAAATAGAATCATGAATCAAATGAAGGTAGATTTGCGATTGGCCGAAGAACCCCGACATATAGAATGTTTTGACAACTCCAACCTACAAGGCACCAACCCTGTAGCAGCCTGTGTGGTTTTTAAAAATGGAAAGCCCAGCAAAGCCGACTACAGGCATTTCAACATCAAAACGGTGGTAGGTCCCGATGATTTTGCCAGCATGAAGGAGGTCGTGTATCGCAGGTATAAGCGATTGCTCGATGAAAATGAGCCCCTGCCCCAGCTTATAGTCGTAGATGGAGGCAAAGGCCAATTGAGCTCGGCACTCGAAAGCCTCGAAGAACTAGGCCTACGAGGCAAGGTAGCCATATTAGGCATAGCCAAAAGATTGGAAGAACTTTTTTTTCCAGACGACCCCTATCCTTTGCACCTAGATAAACGATCTGAAACCCTTAAGGTAATACAGCAAATGCGCGACGAAGCACACCGCTTTGGCATCACCCACCACCGCAATAAACGCAGCAAAAACACTTTCAGCTCGCAACTAGAACAAATACAGGGCATTGGCGAAGCTACTGTGAAAGAATTATTGAAAAAATTTGGGTCGGTAAAAGCAGTAAAAAGCGCTACCTTTGAGCAATGGGCAGAACTAATTGGTAACAGCCGAGCCAAAAAAATAGAAGCCTATTTAAAAGAAAATCCATGAAAATCAAAGTCCTCATTTCTGTTTTCTTTTTGCTAATAATACACGCAGCACAAGGACAACAGCCCGCAAAAAAGAGCAGCATTGGTTTGGTGCTCAGCGGTGGAGGCGCCAGGGCCATGTCGCAAATAGGCACCCTCCAAGTTTTGGATTCATTGGGAATAAAAATAGATTACATAGCAGGCACCAGTATGGGCGCTGTACTTGGGGCCTTGTACGCTATGGGCTACACGGGCAATCAAATACATCAAATGATGCGTGAGGTAGATTGGGATGCGCTTACCAACAATACCATACCACGCAATCGACTTTCGCTATTTGACAAAAAAAATGAGGATAAATACCTTTTTTCTATACCGCTAGCCAACGGACGAGTAGCCATACCCTCAGCCTTCAATACGGGTCATTACATACTAAAACATCTCACTTATATTACCCAAAATTATGCTGGATACCAAGACTTTTCGGCTTTGCCTATTCCTTTTTTATGCACAGGCACCGATATCGAAAATGGTCAGCTCAAGATATTTGAACAAGGTATTTTAGCCGATGCACTTCGCGCTTCCTCTGCCTTTCCTAGTCTTTTTTCACCCTACATTATTGATGGGCGTATGTATGTAGATGGTGGGGTTTTAGATAATTTACCCATTATACCGCTAAAGAAAAAAGGCATCGACATCATCATAGGGGTCGATGTACAAACAGCTGCTTATTCCATAGAAGAGCTCTCCTCAATCAATAGGGTTTTGGAGCAAATTTCTACTTTCAGCAATTTAAAAAAGCACTCAGAAGCCATCAGTCTGGCTGATGTACTTATTAGGCCTGATAATCTAAATGCTAGCTTACTAAGCTTCGACTTGATAGATCAATTGGTGGCTAATGGCAAAGAAGCTGCATTGGAACAAATTGAAGTACTTGATTCACTGTCCAAATTGAATTATAAAAATGAAACAAAAGCAGCTCCATTGCCCAAAAACAGTTATTTTATCGAAAACATCAGCATTGAAGGCAACAACAGTTTTCAGATAGCTCAAGTAGCCGCAGCTCTCAATTGGTTTCCGGGCAAAGAAATAAAAGTGAAAACGATAGACAGATTTTTAGATGAATTGTACGGCTCAAAAAACTATTCGCAAGTGCACTACAGTCTTCAAAAAGCCTACGATGATGTGTATAACCTCACCCTTACAATAGATGAAAATCCTTATAAAGCCCAAGTGCGGATGGGTATCAATTACAACGACGATTTTGGTGCAGGACTTTTATTTTCCTACCTACAGCGCGATATTCTGCTGCAAAACAGCCGCTTCACTGCCGATTTTGTAGCGAGCGATATGCCTCGAGCTCAATTGGTATATTTTTTAAACATGGGAGTGATTCCTTCATTAGGCATCAAGTTGCGCACCCATAGGTTCAATACCCATGCGTACAATGAGGGCAGGCGCCTCAATCAAATAAACTATTGGGATTTTTCGATTGATGCTTACTTACAATCTACCATATCAGAGGTTTATGCCATAGGGGGAGGCGTGCAAATTGATTTTATTGACCTCAACGAAAGCATCAATGTGGATCCATTTATCCGCGAAACGAGTACCTATATCAACTACTACGCCTTTATGGATTTTGACAATTACGACCGCGTATTCAAGCCTCGCTCAGGCAGTAGTTTTAATGCCTTGGTGCGCTTACATTCACGAACTGATGGTTTTGAAACTTTTTTTAACCCCACTACAGTAGCTACTGCCCGCTATTCTCAAGCTTTTAGCTTTGGTCCTCTGGGTTTTCACACGAGTTTTATGGGGGCTTTATCGTTTGGGCAAGAGGCTTTATTTCCTTATCAGATATTTTTGGGTAGTAATGGCGACGAATACATCAATTACATCAACCCTTTTTTAGGCTACCAATTTATGGAAATAAGCACCCAAAATGCCATAACAGCCCGAGCCGATATGTATTTTCAATTTCGTAAAAACCACTATATTACATTCAAATTGAACTACGGTTTGATAGCCGAGCAAAGTGAAGACTTATTTCAAATAGATCAAAATCTGATCAATGGAATGGGTGCGAGCTATGCCTTTAACAGTCCACTTGGTCCTATGGAACTTACCGTAATGGGCTCTACCAATCACAGTAGAATATTTACCTATTTAAGCTTGGGGTATTGGTTTTAAAAGGTTTTTAAATTCCAAATTCCATTTGAAACATAAGCACCCATCTATTTTCGTAGCCAAATGGAATATCCGTGGCAGAGCGATCGTCCAATCCCAAAAAAGCCTGAGCCTTAATTCGGTGGCCATTCCAATACCTGCCGTAGCCCACTGCCCTGTTTAAATAACTGGCTTGATAGCTTTGTAAGTGCTCAAAAGGCGCATTACCCGCCTGGCGAACAATAATTTCGTCTTTTTTACTGATCATTTTGCTCAGTTGAATATTATAAGCATTACCCGCTGGGGCACGCAACTGCGACAATCGTACATCTAAATCTGTAGAATAACCGTCTATTTCGCGATAAAAATATTCGCCAAGCAATGCCCATCCTTGCCATTTAAACATCATATCTACCATTATTGTGCTCATATTTAAAGGTTCAGCCAAAAACTCTCCCAATTGACCGCCTCTGCGTACGGCCTTGTGGTTGTATGAATAAGTGGCTGCAATAGATACTTTTGGCTTGGGTTCAAACTCCAAATCGCCCTCTGAATAATCACCTAAATTTTTAAAAGTACCTAAAAGAAGAAACTCAATGCGGCCTGTATAGGCCAAACCATTGTTGGAAAACTCAGCATAGCGACCTTCGCCAGAGCTTACAGCACCTTTTAGGTATAATTTGGGTTTACCAAAACTTAAATTTTTATAGATAAATAAACCAAAATCTCTATCTATCGTGTACAAAGCATTGGCTATAGAGCGATCAGGCATCTGTATATTCCCCGATGAAATAACCCGCTGCCTATTGCCAGGCAGTTTACTTTGCCCAAATCCTATGTAAAAAGATTCTGTAAAGTAATAATAAACCATGGCATCGCGTACAATATTCGGTGCCAAATCAGGAATAATATCTTGATCACTCCTCGAGAAGGAAAGTTGAATATAATACCCAAGTTTTTTTGTAAACATATATCCATCAAATCGCAAACGCAATCGCCTCACGCGCGCATCAAAACCAGGTTCATCGCTGCCATCCAAAGTGCTGAAATATCCGGCTCTATTTTGCATTCTAAAGCGCATATTGACCAAAAAAACAGAATCTTTTTGAAAGCCAAGACCATCTTCTACTTTGAGCATAGGTCGCTCATCAGATTCTACTTGAGCCTGTGCGGCTATAGCCAATGTAAAAAAGCACAAGCCGATGAAAAATATTTTGGTTGGTGTAAGTATCATGGTATTTGGGGTAAAATTTTGTGTAAAATTATAACCTTCACCAGATAAACTAGAGCTTGAGTTATTATTCTTTTGCTAAACATGAATTTTGCAAAAATCATTTTTTTAAATAAAAATAGTATAAAGTGTAAAAAGTACACTTATTAGTTTATACCTTTGAATCTCCAAATTGATTATGACAAAAAAGCTGAACTATATTTTAGGTCTCATTTTACTTGTAAGCATACCAGCCTGCAAGCAAAACACCTCTGATCCAAACAAGTTAAGTGCTATAGCGCAAGCAAGCGATATAGTAGGCTTTGCTACACC
>CAYZUZ010000093.1:0-5765 GCA_964481795.1 uncultured Cryomorphaceae bacterium | reverse complement strand
AAATATACGCACCATGACTGATGAAAATACTTACCGGTGAGCCCCAGTTATTACCAGTCATCACTCCTGAGTATCGATTGTCGTTGATGCCATTGGCATCGCCTGAGGTGTAAATGATGTCTGCTTGCACCACATCGCCCGCAGTTCTACCATAGCGATATCCTGTTTTTAAATTGGCACCCAAGCCACCTATGCTAGCTCTTTTGCCAAAATCGCCTGAGGTGATTCCCGCTGTATCTACCCTTCCGAAGTTGTAATTGGCAAATCCGGTGAGCATAAATCTATCTGAACTATAATCGGCATTGCGCGTCCAGAAGCTGCCAAGCCAAAATACATCGGCCCGGTAAGGGTTACCACCCAAAGGAAAGCGGAATACACCATTGTAATCGGCCAAAGTGGAATTGAGTCCTTGGCCCAAAATACTGGGGCCACCATCGCCATTGGCTCTATCCATTACATAATCAGCACTAAAACCGAGTTTCCAATTTCGGGAGAGGTCGCGCTCATACATGATTTCCCATCTATTCACGTCGTCGTTTTTTTGTATCGAGTTTTCGTAAAATTTCCAGTAGCCCATTTTCAGTTTCTGAAAATCGCCATCATAGCGCACATTGATGCCTGTGGCATCGGTTCCCCAGTAGGTGAGTCTGTAGCCGGTATTAGTCAGTTGGTCAAATAGCGTTCGGTAGGCATTGGAGGGATTGTCGAACATGCGCTGCAAGCCCAAGTTGATGGCCCAGCGCTTTGCCGGAATGTATTCGAGTTGAATGTTTTGGGTTTGCAGGTTTACTTGATCGGCTGATAGTCCGCCACCGAAGTTGCCCCCTGTGCCATAGGCTACATCGCCCCAGGTATAGTCTATTTCAAAAGACGCTCGAAAAATTACCTTTCCATTCATCAACTTGGGTGTGTAAATGAAAAAAGGCAGGAATCGTTGTTCAAAGTAAGCAGTGGTTTGTGTTGCGGAGGTGGTAGTGGTGTTTTGCCCAAAGAGTCGTCCAAAAATTTGTCCGCGCAAAAAATCATTGGTCGGGAAGTAGTTGGAGGTCACGTATTGATTGTAAAACAAGGCAATAAATTGAAACTCCTTATCGGATTTTTGAGGTACTCCTCGGTCTAAAACGTTGACTGTTTCTTGTTTTTCTTGGGCAAAAGAAATACTTGCCCAGCAGCAAAGGGCTATGAATATTTTTGTTTTCACATGAAAATTTTTTAAGGATTTTACCGCGTGGAGGTGATGGGTTTGTTTTTGGATATCAACAATTTGTAATCATCATTCTCTAGGAGAAAGAAAACCCGAAGGCTGTTGTGATCTTCGGGCTTTTTTGTTATCTTACATTATTTTACTTCCTTGTAAACTTGTATGTTTGAGGTGCCAAAAGCACCACCACCTGTGCTGCCAAAACCACCCTCGGCAGTAGGAGGAGCTACACCTAAGCTGGGCTCGGTTTGCACTATTTCATAGCGCATTACACCTGTTTCTATTTCAAAAATCCCCTCCGACCTCAAGGCGGAAGGCGAGGTTTGTTCTACGGTAATGTTCCAAATATTGCCTGTACTGCTCTTGCTTTGGGTATAGGTTCCTGATAGGGTTCCTAAATCAGCTCCTGAAGCATCCCACTGGCGTACAGAGTAGGTCATGTTGGTGTTGAACTCCGCATAAATAGAGTCAATTTGAAACAAATTTACCAATAAAGGCGCAACATCAGTACCGGAAGACTGCCACTTCCCTTGAATTCCTTCTGTTTTCGGGCCATTGTTGGTGTTGTTGTTTTCCTCTTCTTTTTTGCAAGCTGCTAAGCTCAGCATGGCGGCCAAGGCCAAAATTGAAATCTTTTTCATTGTGTTTTTTTTGGATTATTGTTTTTATTAAGGCTGTAAAATTAGTTTAACCTTAAACTCAAATGAGGCGATTTAAATAAAATATGCTCCGACATAAACGTGTATTTTGTGTATTTTTAATGTTAATTAATTTTAAATCAATTATATAACATCAATTTAAAAATTTTAGACTGCGTGTATTCAATACACCACCTAGTAAAAAAGTTGTAAATCGCGCTCAAGCTTTGCCATCATGCTGGGCTGCTGGTTTTTTAGCTTGGCTATTTGCTCTTGAATTCTGTTTTTTCTTATGGGGTCATCTACCAAGGTGAGGGCTGCGGCTTTCATTCTGGATAAGGCTTTTTCCTCTTGTATTTCGCCCTCCATAAATTCGGCCATAATGATGTACCAACTTACCGTAGGTAGGTAGTGTCTGCGACCCATGTATTGGTTTTCTTTTTCTTTTATCTTGTATTTGCTTACCAAGAACAGCAGTCTGCCAAATTTTTCCTGCATCACCAAGCTTCGGAAGTAAGCCGTAAAAAAGAGGTGCCACCTGTTGCTCATCACTTCTTTTAAATGCGAACCTAAATAATTTTCGGCAAAGTCTTCAGCATCATTAGCCTTGCCCAAATCAATAAGACAATGCACATAATGGGCTATAAAACTCATTTTATTGTGCAGGTTTACAGTGCTTCGCATATCGGTAAAGGCTTCTTTCATCAATCGCAAGGCTTCTTTGGCTTTGCCTCTTCGCAGCAGTACAGAGCTTAAGTTGTTGAGGTAGAATAGGTAATCATTGTTTTTTTCGCGTAGCGAATGGTACCCGCACAGCTCTGCCTCTTCCAGTTGATCGAGCTTGGAGCAAAGCAAGAGTTTGTTTGCATAAAAGTTGACCAATATGCGACGACCCAGTAAATTTTTACCTAAAAAGTTGTATTCAACTTCTTGAATAAGGGCCTGCATACCTTTGTAATCGCCTTGATTCATATAAGCAAACCACAGTCTTACCACGGCTGCATAGCGATTTTGGGCATCTAATGGGTCGTGGTGGTATATATCCAATAATTTTTGCATGTAGTGGGTAGAGAGCTGATGGTTCAAATCGTACTCAGCAACTATTTCGGCTGTGGTATCGTGCAGCGATGCAAATACTTCAAGGCTTTTTTGATATTGATTTTCATGATTTTGAAGCCATTGGTGTACTTCAGGATACATGCGCCTGCGTAATCGGATGAGTAGATATTGCCTAAAATGCATCATCAGCCCATAAAATTTCATGAAGTTGTAGTGGGCTGATTGATAGTTTTTCATTTTTTTGAGCAAGCGTTTTTCTTCCTCAGGCGATATTTTATCTGCCAAAATTTTATTTTCAAAGTCTTGGAGCTCCATCAATTCGCTATCTACATCGGCACTTTGTAATTCTTTTTGCATCAGCGATTTAAGTGCAGAGTATTTTCTTTTATCTATGTCTAAATCCAAGCGAGGCAAATTGGGTTTGTCTTGAATAGATTTTAAAATGCGTTTAAAATCGGGATCATCTGTAGGTATTTTGGCGCATAAGTATCTGATTTCTAACGGCAGAAGCGATTGGATGAAGTGGGTAAATATTTGAAGTTTTGGTTTCAATGTTCTTTATTTTTTACCAGTGGTACATGTACTTGTTGCACTTGAGTATTTCCTATACATATATATAAGCTATCGCCTGGCTGTGGATGTACCGGGTGCAGACCTGTAAAATGTCCGAAAGCGGGTAATACGCAGGTGTGTTTACTCATCCAAAAGCAGGGTAGGGTAAGGGCTTGCTTGCCTTTGCCACTCAGTTTGTAGCCCGGGTGAAGGTGTCCGCAGAGGTCGTAGTAAGCTTCCAAATGCTGGTTTTGAGGTTCGTGAATCAGTCGGAGCTTGCCTAGCAGCAAGTAGTTTTTGTGGTATATTAAGCCTGCCCGTTTATAACTATCGGGATGCAGCACATCGTGATTGCCCCCAATGAGCTCGAAGCTTCGCTGTGAAAATTGATCCAATAAGCTGCGAAAGTGTATCCATTCGGCATTTAAGTCGCTATGAAATAAATCGCCCATAAAAAGCACCCTTTTTGTTTCATATTTGTGTAATAGAGCTTTGAGCATTTCAAGGTTTTTTTGTGCTGCTGCTGCTGGTATAGCCATACCCGCTTTGCGAAAATGGCTTACCTTGCCCAAGTGTACATCAGCTATTAGCAGGGCCTCGTGCTCGGGGAGTAGGGCTGCTTTTTCGGGCAGTAATTCTAGGATTTCACCGTGCAGGGTATGTACAATATTTTTGTTCATTGTGGGTAGCGAAGTACTTTTAGCGTTTTAATACGAATGATACAATTTTATAATTTGATATGTTGGGCAAAATAGAACACATAGGCATAGCCGTAAAAGATTTGAATATTTCCAATCAACTTTTTACTTCCTTGTTGGGCACTGAACCTTACAAAAGCGAAGAGGTTGCGAGCGAGCATGTGATAACTTCATTTTTTATGGCAGGCCAAAATAAGGTAGAACTCCTGAAGGCTACGCATCCCGATAGCGCTATTGCCAAATACCTCGAAAACAAACCCGAAGGCATTCATCACATTGCCTTTGCTGTAGAGGATATTCATACTGAGCTGGCCCGCCTCAAGGCCGAAGGATTCCGATTGATACACGAGGTGCCCAAAGAAGGAGCCGACAATAAGCTCATTGCCTTTGTGCATCCTAAGGATACTAATGGGGTATTGATAGAACTTTGTCAAGAACGTTAAGACTCTCACCTTTTTTGTAGTGATGGCAGGTAATGCCTAGTTTTTCTGCTGCGCGAATGTTGGCTTCATTGTCATCTACAAAGAGTGTTTCATCGGCTTTCCAATTTTGGTCCATCAATACGTGCTGGTAAATCTCTGGCTCGGGTTTGCGCATTTTTAAGTCGTGAGAAAAATACGTGTGCGCAAAAATTTTACTAAATTGCTTGCCTTGGTACAGACCCAATTGAGCCCAAATACAGCGGATATGCTCTTCATTGGTATTGGAAAGCATCACTTGATTGTAGCCTAAGGCATTTAATTTTTTAAGTTTCTTCATTTTTACCTCAGGTATATCGAGTAAAATGGAGTTCCAAGCATTTTGTATATCGCGCTTCATGACCCACTGCGGACATTCTTTTTTGATAGAAGAAAAAAAAGCATCGGTACTTAGCAATCCTTTTTCATATTCGATGGCCACGGGGTGATGCAATAGAGATTCTGGGTCTTGAAGACCTATTTTTTTTAGGTTTTCTAAAAATGCCTCGAAGTGGAGGTTTATTAGAACCACACCAAAGTCCCAAATTATGTTTTTTTTAATCATTTTGAATTTATTTTCTCAATTTTGGAATAATTTTAATATGGGGAATACTGAAAAAAAATTTATATAACTGAAAATCAGTTGTTTATTTAATAATCTCATTTTTGTCTCTCTATTTGAGTAATAAATGGCATCAAACATAAAAATCAATTTATCATGAAAAAGTCCATCTTACTACTACCAGCAATATTAGTTTTATTTGCTTGCAAAAAAGAAAAAGAATTTCCCACAACTCCTATGGGCGAAATTACACTTGAGACCTTAAAACCCAATAGCAATATTGACTATTTAACTTCAAATACAATTGAATTAAGCCTTACGGGTTATGCTGAAAGCACTGTGGAAATTTTAGATTCTAAAGGCAATTTGTATCAAAAAGCCTTGCTAAAGCGCAATGAAGCAGAAACTTTTGTGGTGCGTGTGCCTAACCACGAAACCAAACTTGTGATGAAGTACATGGGACACACTGTAGAGCTTGAGGTTAAAAACAACAAACTTCAGCATACTTTTAATTAATCAAAGATTTACTTAACCCAAATTATAATCAATTCAAATGAAAAATTTAATCAAAATATTCAGCGTTGCCCTAGGATTTGC
>CAYZUZ010000092.1:0-5770 GCA_964481795.1 uncultured Cryomorphaceae bacterium | reverse complement strand
CTATGAGAATATCTTTGGAATAGGGCGAACCGAATATTTTCTTGAAACCAAAATCAGTAAAGGGATTTAGGTATTTGGGTTGCATGGTGATTGGTTTAGCTGTTTATTTTTCATATAGTGTTTTCCTCTAATGAATGTTTGTACTACCATGAAGAAAAAGCGTAGTAAGTAGCTTTCACCTTGCCTTTTCTTGCTAGGCTGGCTTTCACCTCTCAATTTTAAACTATTTATTTTTCCTCTCAGCCTGCCTGTAGCAAACAGGCTCTAAGCTCTCAGTTATTTTCAACTACCTACAAATATTTAACAATACAATCAACCTGACTATAAATCGATAGATTTTTGGCTTTTAAAATGGCTCTTTGGCTTATTTCTACCCTATGGTTTTCGTTTGTAATTGCATTTTCCAATATATTTTTGAGTTCCCCGGTATTTTTCTCTTTGAAAATCAATCCACCATCACCTACCAGATAAGGCAACTCGCCACTGTCAGATGTTATGACTACTTTACCACAAGCCATGGCTTCTGGTGCTACCCGGCCGTATTGTTCTACCCAACCTGGCGTAGAATAAGAGGGTAGAACTATGATATCTGCGGCATTCATATAGTCAGCGATTTCTATATGATCAGCGTCTATGTATAGTGTTCTGCTGTGCAGTGCCGAAGCATTTATTTGTTGCTCTACCTCTTTTGCAAATGGATTGTCATATCGTTCAAAACGGTCAATCATGAATCTCCATTCATAAGTTTGCAATTGTTTAAGTGTATCGAGCAGCATGAGAATCCCTTTTTCGGGTACCAATCGTCCAAAATAGGCAATGATAAGTCCATCGAATTTGAGTTTTTTCCTTATCCTGGTTCTCGACGTTGCATTGGGGAAAAATACATCTGGATCGTAGCCCAAGGGTGTAATCGATACCGAGGAAAAGCCTATTTTACTAAAAAGCTCGAGCCCTTTGTGATTGATGGTGAACAAATGGTCAACTTTTTTTCGCACCTGCCAAAGAAAAAAAGCTTTGGTTAGTGATGCAGGAATGGATCTCCAACCTCGGCGCTTATAGGTACTGAGCAGGTCAAATGCCTGATTTTCGCAAGTGAGGCACAATAATCTTGCATTATTTTTTTTTGTCCAATTTGCTGTCTTGCGTCCCAGAAAGCTTACCGGATCGTTGTTGAGATATACTACCTCAGGCTTTAGGCTATTCATCAATTTTTCGAATCCTTCAAATCGATGAACCCGGGGGTTGGTACCCAACAGTGGCAATGTATGCAATTGTATAGAAGGATGTACCGGCGAATCTGCTGCAATTTCTTTATCTCCAATTTTTAGAGATGTAGGGATAAGCAAATGAACCTCATAGCCCTTTTGCGCCAATACTTCATATACCTTGCGGTTGATGGCCGTTACACAATCAACCGATATTGCTACTATACGCTTCATGTATTTAAAAAAGCTTTTTCGCAGAAAGAAAGTGTATGGTCTATTTCGGCTTCAAAATTGTTTTCGAAGTCGAATCCACTTGCTGAGAATAGAGCCGTAGAATAACTAAGCGATTCAAAATTTTGCTGAGGCGAGGCGTCTTTTTTGGTGAATATAGTTGCCTCTTTTCCATAAGAATGCTTGTATCGACTGGCTACCAGTTCCGCAAAAGCATATATACTCAAAGCTTTCCCCCCCAAATTATAAAGATCCAGTACAGTATTATCCATAGCAAAATGAATGGCTCTGGCTACATCACTTATAGTCACAAAATCTCTTTGCTGCTGGCCGGACGAATGCAGTGTGATATGCCCGGTTTCTATGAGTTGCCTACACAGATCATTGCCTATGAGTTTCCAGCGGTTTATGTTTTCGCTCACCGGATAACCAAAGCTATTAGATAATCTAAATACTGTTATGTTCATTTTACCTTGCATGGCCAGCACAAAATCCTCCGCCCCTTTTTTACTGATGGCATAAGGATGCACAGGTTTCGGTAAGGTGCTTTCATCGATAGATCCAACAAGGGGTGCACCGTAAATATGTGCTGTCGATAAATAAATAAAATGCTTTACGCCACTATGAAAAGCTTCTTGCAGAAGATGGTAGGTGCCACCAATATTGGCTTGTATGGCCAAGGCTGGTTGCTGCTGGCAAACTACTTCGTTAAGGGCAGCCAGGTGGATGACAACATCCACGTCCTTACAAACTCCAGCCATTGATGACGCGCTGGTCAAATCGAAATGTCTATGTTCTACGGACGAAGTATCAGAGTTGTTAAAGGCACTTCTACGACCGGCAGTATATATTTTGTCGGCAAATGAAGAAAAATATTGAATTAGCCTGCCTCCCAGGTATCCCTCAGCTCCGGTGATCAGTAAATTCATGGTTGCTGGAAAAATTGGTAATTAAAAATTGCACTTTCAAGGGGTTGGTTTTCTGCCTCTTGTGGGTCGTGTGGTATTGAGGCTATGTTTAAAAGTAAATTTTCTTGCTGCCCCAAACCTGCAAAAGCCATCCACAAACCTGGCGAAACCGTAAGTCTGGCGTAGTTTGATTTTGAAAGGCGGATTTCCTGGTATTGATCGTATGTATTGCTTTTTTCTCGTAAATCATATATTACAAAAAGAATTTCGCCCAAGGGTACAATGATATTCAGGGTCATTTTGCTGTGTTTTTTCCACCCTTTTATTTGCCTGTAATTGACGGTAGAAAAGTAAGCTTCTCCAAAACCATGGAAACTTGATTCGTGGTTTTTCAAAGCATGTAAAACATCCCCCTTGTCACCGGGTATAATTTTGAGGGGATTAAGCTCAATACCCTCTATGCTTATTTTGTCCATGCAATTTTCTTTTCGGATGCCAATTGCTGATATTTTTCTATTTGATTCAGTGTAAAGGCAAATATATCTTTTGAAGATTTCTCTTTATAAAAGTGGTGGTACCAATCGGCAGTAAAATCAACAGTTTGTTGAAAGGACAAAACAGGTTGCCAAGCCAGTTCATGCAATGCTTTGTCGCAATTGAGTTTTAATAAGCCGGCCTCGTGAAAAGAAGTGTTTTCGATAACATGGTAAGCCTCTTTACTTTGAGTAAACCCCCATTTGGTAGCCAAGGCATGAATCAACTCCAATACACTGTAACTATTTTCAGACCTTGGCCCGAAGTTGTAAGCTTCACCATTGAATTTTCGATTTTCTGCCAATAATTGCCCAACCCGAAGGTACCCGCTCAAAGGTTCTATAACGTGCTGCCAAGGTCTGGTAGCTTTGGGACTCCGGATTTCAACTACCTTGTTTTCTGCCCAAGATTTTATGCAATCGGGTACGATACGGTTACCCGCCCAATCGCCGCCGCCGATTACATTGCCCGCTCTAACAGAGGCCAATTTCACACCCTGGCTATCCTTACTAAAAAAAGATTGATAAAAGGAACGTATAATTAATTCTGCGGCGCCTTTAGAAGCACTATACGGATCTTTTCCGCCCATTGGGTCATTTTCTCTATAGCCCCATGTCCACTCAACATTTTCGTAGCATTTGTCGCTTGTGATCATAACCACTATACAACCTAAAGCACTTTTTCTTACGGCATCTAATACCGAGGCAGTGCCCAAAGTATTGCTTTTGAAAGTATCCAGGGGATTATCATAAGACTCTTTTACAAGGGGCTGAGCGGCAAGATGAAAAATAAAATCTGGTTTCTCATCTAATAGTATTGCCAGTATTTTTTCGGATTCTATGATATTTACTTCGTAATGCTTCACAATGCTACGAAGTTTGAGCTCCACGAAAATCGATGGATTGGTAGGTACATCTTTTGAAATACCGATGACTTTGGCGCCCAAGGTGTGCAGCCATAAGGTTAGCCAGCTGCCTTTAAATCCAGTATTGCCCGTGACCAGAACCTTTTTACCGCTATAGATATTCGAAAACATTTTTAAAAATTAAGTTTAAATTTCTGATCACCGGGTACCAGCAACATAGTACCCCAAACTCCTTCTTTATCTTTATAATCTTTATCCTTATTCTTTACCCAACTATTGGTATTGATTCTAAAGGCTTCGTAGGTATTTTCAATAATCATTTGTGAAATGGCCGCATCTTCGGCAGCCGTGTGAGATTCTATTAAAATAATAGGTTGCTTAGTTTTTAAAATCCATTGCATGCCTTTAAAAACTTCTTTTGCTGCTCCTTCTACATCAATTTTCACTATATCTGGAAGTTCATCAGGCGAATTGTCTTTAAAAAATGTATCCAGTTGGCAACATTTGACTGTCACTTTTTTCCCCCTTTGCTCATTGCCAGACCAATCTCCTTTAATAGAAGATTGATGGTGGTGCTCGCCAATGTAAAAGTCAATTTCACCATCAGAATCAGAACAAGCACATTCACTCAAATTGAAATTGCTGAGCTTATTGATTTCGAGGTTCTTTTTTAAAATAGGTAAAATTGAATCTGAAGGTTCGAACAAATAAATCTTGGAGTCTTTATGGGCATAGGTATCAAAAAATAAGGAATAATAGCCCAGGTTCGCCCCAATGTCAACTAATGTTGCTTTCTGTTTATGATACCCCTTGCTGTATACAGTTTTTAATAAAAACTCAAAGGAATCTGCTTCCCATAAGCCAAGCATAGTGTGATAATTTACTTCTTTTCTATAGAGTAGCTTTTTACCTCTGTTAACTCCAAATAAAATTTTATACTGCTTGTCGGGTTTATAAAAAAATGATAAGATGAATCTAATGGCGGAAGAGTTGAAGTTAAAAAAATTTGCTATGCTCATATATGTTAGCTTTTATTTCCATTTTTTCCATGGTGCTTTACCAGAAGCCCATTCGTTTTCAAGCTCATGTTTATCGCGCAAGGTATCCATTGGTTTCCAAAATCCATAGTGTTTATAGGCCATCATTTTACCTTCGGCAGCAATTTTTTCCATGGGTTCTTTTTCCCATACAGTCTGATCATCATTGATAAAAGAGAATATCTCTGGTTGACAAACAAAAAAACCTCCATTGATCCATGAACCATCTCCACGAGGTTTTTCAATGAAAGATTGTACTTGATCGGCCTGATTGAGATTAAGAGCTCCAAAACGACCGGAAGGCTGTACAGCAGTTACAGTGACTAAATTGTCATGTTTTTTGTGGAAATCAACCAATGTTTTAATATCGATATCGCCAACCCCATCGCCATAAGTCAGCAAAAAAGGTTGATTGTTGACATGTTTTTCAATTCTTTTAATTCTACCACCTGTCATAGTGTGAAGGCCAGTATCTACCAAAGTTACTTTCCATGGTTCAGTGAAACTGTCATGGATTTCCATTTTGTTTTTAGAAAGGTCAAAAGTGACATCTGATGAGTGTAAAAAATAATTCGCGAAATATTCTTTGATCACGTATCCTTTGTACCCAAGGCAAATAATGAATTCATTGAAGCCATGCGCAGCATAAATTTTCATAATGTGCCATAGAATAGGCCTTTCACCAATTTCTACCATGGGTTTAGGTTTAATGCCTGTCTCTTCAGACAAACGCGTTCCAGCGCCACCTGCCAAGATTACTACTTTCATAAAGCTTAGATGTATTTTATAATTATTTGAAAAAAAAACTCATAGTTCGAAACTCTCAACAAAGAGACTGCTTGTAGTAACCAAGCTTCCAGCTACGAACTCTGAGCTCTGAGCTATTCTAATAAGTAGACTTGCCAGCACCGTTGTGGCCAATCAGCCCCAAGCACTCGCCCCGGTGTAGCTCAAAGCTCACATCGTTCACCGCCCAGAATTCTTCTTTGC
>CAYZUZ010000091.1:0-5772 GCA_964481795.1 uncultured Cryomorphaceae bacterium | reverse complement strand
CCCACGACCTTCGGAACCACAATCCGACGCTCTAACCGACTGAGCTACAACCACCGTTTTTGGGAGTGCAAATATAGAACTTCATTCCAATTCTGCAAATCATTTTTTTATTTTTGTTTGCAGGTATTCTAAGTTCTTGTTTTTTGCTCATTTCACATTTCTATCACATATTAAATGCCTTGTTTCACTAGTACTTTTGCAGCTTAAATTCAAATTCCTTTGAAAAACTTTTCGCAGCTCAAGGACGATTTTAGAGCTTCCTTGGTTGTATTTCTCATTGCTTTGCCTCTTTGTTTGGGTATTGCGGTTGCCTCAGGGGCGCCTCCTTTAGCAGGTTTGGTTTCTGGTATTTTGGGTGGCCTTGTCGTAGGCTCGCTCAGTGGCTCTCGCTTCAGTGTGAGTGGACCCGCTGCCGGACTTACGGCCATAGTTTTTATGGCTTTGCAATCGCTCCCTTCGTATTCTTCTTTCCTTACCGCATTGATGCTTGCTGGCATTTTTCAAGTGGTACTAGGATTGCTCAAGGCGGGTGCAGTAAAAAAATTCTTTCCCTCCTCGGTGATTCATGGTATGCTGGGCGCTATCGGTTTGCTACTTATTTTAAAGCAATTGCCCAATGCTTTTGGATATATATCTGATAATGATGTAAATACCGATAAGATTCCCTTATATTTTCAATTGAAGTCGGCAATTACAGAACCTAAATATGGTGTATGGGTCATTGCGTTCGCTTCTTTTTTGTCTATCGTTTTTTTATCACAAAAAAGGTGGAATCATTTTAAAATCAGAAAGATAGTTCCTCCCGCATTGGTGGCCGTTTTATTGGGCACTTGTATTCATATGGTATTTTCTTACAACCATAGCGATTGGGTTTTGGAAGAATCCTTGCTGGTCAACATCCCCATATTTGAGTCACTTCAAGATGTTTTTGCAAGTTTTAGTAGGCCTACTTTGCTGGCTTTAAGTAGTTTGGCAGTATGGAAAGTAGCCATGACCATTGCCCTAATTGCCAGTATAGAAACTCTTTTGAGCTTAGAAGCGGCCGATAAATTAGATGTTGAAAAACGCATTTCACCGCCCAATCAAGAGCTTTTAGCTCAGGGAGCAGGAAATTTTTTAGCAGCTTTTTTAGGGGCTATACCCATTACTTCGGTTATAGTGCGCAGCAGCGCCAATATTCAAGCGGGCGCCAAAAGTAAGAATGCCGCTATTTTTCATGGAGTATGGTTACTGCTTGCTTTGTTGGTTTTGGCCCCATTACTCAATTATATTCCTTTGGCTAGTTTGGCTGCTGTATTGATTTATGTTGGTTATCAATTGATTCATCCACAATTGATTCAAGAGGCTATTCGCGAGGGCAAAAGTTACTATCTGCCTTTTTTCGTCACCATTTTTGTGGTTTTGTTTACCGATTTGTTGGTGGGCATAGGAGTTGGCATGTTTGTACATTATTTACTTGCGTATATTTCGCGAAAAACGGATGTCTTTAATTAAAAAAGCGCCATATAAGTCCTACTCTTAATACGCGGTCGGGTAGGGGGTAGGAGGCTGCTGCAAAGTAATTTTCGGTAATTATTCCTTGGCCTACATTTTCGTATTTAAAGAAAATAAAGACTTTTTTAAGTTCAAATTGAACAAACCCATCCAACATGGGATATCCGCCTACGCTTACGCGGTCTTGTAAGTGAAATTGCGCGGAAGCAGGGTTGTACGCCAATGCGCTAAAGGGTGTAAAGTATTGAAAACCAACTCCGGGCATTACTTTCAATTGCTTTTTAAACATGTTGAAGGTTATATAAGTATGGGTGCGGTTCAATACATTTGGCACCCGGATTACTTCTGGCGTGCTTGTAGCCTGAAACAGAAATCTGTTTTCTAATGCCCAAGTTTTCCATATTTTCTGATGAAAATCCCAAGAGGCTTGTACCAATTGTATGTTATCTGTGTTTTGGGCTACTTGTGCATGGTTGTCAAAATAGATGTAATCGTTTAAATTCCACAGGTTCAACTCGATTGTTCCTAAGTATTTGAAGGTAGCCGAACCGTATAATTTGCTTGTTTTTTGTGTTGCTAATTCATTAAACCATTGATAATGATTGCTATACCAAAACTGATGCATCCAATGAGGGGTTTGATTGGCATTTTGTAAACCTGCCTTTAATCGGATATAATCTTTCCACTGCCACAATGCTTGTAAGTGTAAAGCTTGTGAACCTAAGGCATCAGCAGCAAAGTTGAAATCCCAAGTGGCAAAGAGTTTTATACGATCTTTATAGGTAAATTGAAATTCGCCATTTAATTGATATTGATTGAAATATCGTCCGAAATGCTCTCCTTCGTAATAGCCAATTTCATGACTTGCCCCCGCTTTAAAGTTTAAATATTCGTTGTAAGGCGTATGTAGGTATACGTAGTTCCTTACACTTTCATAAGTGGTAGAATCTCGGGTTAATGCTTGGTTTTGAAAGAAATTTTCATAAAAATCATGTTCTACTAATCGTATATACCGATAGGTATAGGTTTCTCGTCGGTAATCAAATTCCCAACTTAATCCAAATCGTGGTTGAAATTTAGGCGTTTCGGTTGAATCTTTGGGCTTGCTCATATTTCCTAAAAAATAGGTTTGCAAGGCTTTAAATTCTCTAAATCTAGCTGAAGCATAGCTAGGTGAAGTATTGGTTGAACGAAATTTTACGGGTGTCAATTCTCGGTTGTTGCCAAAGGCATTGCTTTCTAATGTATCTCCTATAATACCCCCATTTTCGCCAGATAATTGTAGTTGACTGCTAAAAAAAGCTTGTAGAAAATACCTTTTTTCGGGTGAGCTGTATTGTGTACTTATATAGAAATTACTTCGTTCTTTACCCTGATTATTAAAGTTTCCACTTGAGTTTAGCCTCTGAAAATGTAAGTTATAATTCCATCTTTCATGAATATTTTGTGTGTGAAATATCCTAAATACCTGGCCTCTACCGTAGCCTGAGAGGTATTTGGTCTCGGTAAGTGGAGCGGTAACTATAAAATACTTGATGTCGCTGCCGCTAATTCTGTTATTTTCAAATGGGTTCATTCCCAGTGAGCTCCTTGCAGTTATTGGTAAGTCAAATTTGAGCGCCATCATTGGGGTGCCTAAATTTCCTAAATTGAGCAGGCCAAACTCGTCTTTTTCGCTGAAAGTGAGTTGTAGGTATTGATCTAATGAAAATGTGGTGTCAATAAATCTATAGTTTTCATTTTCAGTTCTGTATTGATGTGAAACCCCTAAAGCTTTTCTACCTAAATAATCCTGAGCCGAAGCATTAAGTAAAAAAGCCATCGTACAACACAAAAAAAGAGACTTATAATTGAGGGTCATTCAATGAGTATTCAAAAAATAATTTTCTTTTAAAAAAGCCCCCAAAGATAGGCTTGCAATCTGCATGACTCAGCTATGAGCTGCAAGGCTTCCTCAAGTATATTTGCGGCCTAATTCAGCAATATGGTAGATTTCAATAATACGGAAATAGCATTTCGTTATCGTTCTGATAGTGAGTTGAAAAGAGGCAAATGGCTCTTTGAAGCAGTGGCAAACCCAGGGCTTGTTTCTTTAGGAAAAAAAGCATTGGATTTTGCATTTGCTATCAAACTACCCGTCGAAGGCATCATCAAATCTACCGTTTTCAATCAATTTTGTGGGGGCGAAGATGTGCCCTCTTGCACCAAGACTATTGAAAGGCTCGATGCACATGGCGTAAAAGTGATTTTGGATTACAGCGTAGAGGGTAAGGAACGCGAAGAAGATTTTGATCGTACTTGTAAGCAATTGTGCGATATCATTGAATTTTCTAAAAACAATACAGCCATTCCTTTTGCGGTATTTAAGGTTACGGGCTTGGCACGAATGGCTATCTTAGAAAAAATTTCATCACACACAGAACTCATTACTAATGAGCAAAGCGAATGGGATAAAGCAAAAAACAGGGTGTTTACCATTTGCAAAAAAGCCTTTGATGCACAACTGCCCGTGATGATAGATGCAGAAGAAAGTTGGATACAAGGAGCCATAGATCAATTGGCCGAGGAAATGATTTTTACGTTTAATCAGCATAAGTCCATTGTGTATAATACCTTACAAATGTACCGCCATGATAGATTGGCTTATTTGGGCACTTTGCTTGAAAAATGTAAAGAAAACAAAGTGTTTTTAGGCGTAAAAATTGTGAGGGGAGCTTACATGGAAAAAGAAAGAGAGCGCGCAGCACAATTGGGTTATCAAGATCCTATACAGCCCAACAAGGAAGCCTCAGATAGAGATTATGACGCGGCATTGCGATTTGTAATACAAAATATAACCCAAATTTCGCTGGTAGCTGGCACCCACAACGAAGAAAGTTGCAAAGTGCTTTTGAATGCCATGACAGATTTGCAAATGGCTAGCAATCATCCATCTATATATTATTCTCAGTTGTTTGGCATGAGCGATCATTTGAGTTTTAACTTGGCAAATGCCGGATACAATGTAGTAAAGTATTTACCTTTTGGCCCTGTAAGAGATGTAATGCCGTACTTGATTAGGAGGGCAGAGGAAAATACCTCGGTGGCCGGCCAAACGGGAAGGGAACTCAGCTTGATCAAAAAAGAGTTGCGTCGTAGAAAATTAGCTTAATTTCTTATCTCAATTTTTTGGCTAAAAAATTGGAAACCGTTTTTAACGTTTGCTTGTCCATCAGAATTTTACGATGACCCAATCCTTCGGTAAGTAATAATAGACTTTTTTTCCAACTTTGATGAATGGCATGAGCATCGCTAACGGCCACATCTAGGTCGTCGGCATCGTGAATAATCAAACCTTTAACGCTACATTTTTCTGCCAAATTTTGAAGTGAAAAGCTCTGCACTTCAATTTGATATTTTATTTCTAGCAACGATTTTATGCGATTTGCCAGTTCACGTTTGGCACCTAGACGGGCACAAAAATCTGTAATAGAATTCATTACAGTAGCAGGACTGGCTATGGTGATCATTTTTTTGAATGACACGCCTTGAGCATGGGCATTCATAAGCGCTACGCCTCCCAACGAATGACCAATACCGGCATAAAAAGGCCCATATTTTTGATCAATTATTTTAATGGCTTCCACAAATTGAAACAAATCGGTTCGGTTGTTGGGGTAGGCACCATGTCCCGGTGCATCAAAGCTGATGACTTGAAAACCAGCTTTTTCGAGTTTTTTTGCAAATTTAAAAAACTGTGTGCCCCTGCCGCTCCAGCCATGTGCGCACAACACCCTAGCCTTGCGAGTACCCCATCTATATACGGTGATTTTTTTGCCACCTACCCACATTAAATCTTGATGAGCTGTACGCGAAGGTTTTTTTTCACGATCAGGCATCGGAAATCTGATAGGTTTAAAAAACAATGCAATAGCAAAGCTTGTAGCCCATTTTACATGGATCTTCTCAATGACTTTGTACACCCATTGTATCAGAATAGGCACTTTGAAACTGTAACTTTTTTGAGCAATATTGGAGTTGTTTTCAGACATTACGGTAGCGTACTTCTACTTGATGAAGCTCAATCAGCGGCTTTAAAAATTCTTCTAAATGAGTGATATCTAATTGACTTGCAGCATCGCACAAGGCCTCGCTAGGGCAGGGATGTGTTTCGATAAACAAACCATCGATACCGGAAGCTACTCCTGCACGGGCAAGCACTTTGAGATACTGACGCGCCCCACCATTGGGATCGGCACTGGGTATTCCATATTTGCGTATGCTGTGTGTTACATCAAA
>CAYZUZ010000090.1:0-5773 GCA_964481795.1 uncultured Cryomorphaceae bacterium | reverse complement strand
GGTATGTTTTATAAATACAGAATGAGTCGAGTATTGACAGATGATGACACCGGAACTACTTACGCGGTGCAATACCATGCTAAGGATTTGGAAAGTTATAAACTCTATCAACAGGTCTATGCACCTAAATTACAAAAAGAGCCTTTGGAGTTATTTCAACAAAAAATGATAGCCTTTCGTACACTTTTAGAATTAATTAGCGAAAGTGAGTAATGAAACTCCAACCTTTGGCACAGATTTATCGTAATAGGAGCGAATTATAAAAATTAACATTAACACACAAATCCATGAAAAAAATCTATTTAAGCGCAGCATTTATCTTATCGGCTGCATTGTTAAGCGCTCAAAATGCGCGCGAAGCTTTTGAAAAACAAAGAGAATTTCGCAAACAAACAATCGAAAAAATCAAAAAAGGAGAAAGCGGATTTGATTTTAAA
Source organism: uncultured Cryomorphaceae bacterium (assembly GCA_964481795.1). GTDB lineage: Bacteria > Bacteroidota > Bacteroidia > Flavobacteriales > Schleiferiaceae > CAYZUZ01. Next base: position 5,336 of record CAYZUZ010000090.1, on the reverse strand, counting down.
GAAATGGCAAAATCAAGTGCCCAAACTTATACGACAGCCCACAAAACCAACTCATCATCAGCTCGCCCCGATTCTATCCGTGAGTTTATCTGGACGGGAAATCAATATGATTACACAGGCTACCACAAGTTTATCTACTTTCCCAATCTCAAGCCACTTGAGGTTACTACGTATTACGACCTTGGCGGAGGTAATCATGAGGCCTATGAAAAATTGGTGTACAATTATGCGGGAAATGGCAAAATAGGACAAATTGAAACTTACTACTTCAACAATAATCAATTTGCACTAGATTCAAGACTTCAATTTACCTACGATAGCAATGGAAATCTTGCCTTGCAGAAGATAACCTTCTACGATCAAAATCAAAATATTGTAGATATTTTGGCAGATTCTATTATCACTACTTACAATGCTCAAAATATAGCTACTAAATACAGAGCTTATGCGAAAATGAGTATGAATGACCCCTATGCTGTTCAATTTGAAATGGCTGATATCGTATACGATGCCACTACATCACATGAAAAAGAAATAGGCATTTACGTAGACCCTTTAGGTTCTGGATTTCTAGTCAAGTTTCAAGAAATAAAAGATATGAAATGGAATTTTGGCTATGCGCCTTTTATTAATGTGTTTTTTAATCCAGAAGCAATTGCTAGAAACAGTCATGAGTTTTATAACTTGTATCCTGGTAACTATTTAGCAGACCAAGGCCTATCGGATGGTTTAGTAAGTATAGGTTTTCCTGTGCTTGAGCCCATGATGAGAATTACTTCTACTTTGCAATCAGGCAATGTGACCACTCAATTATTTGAAGAATACGATGGCTCAGGTTGGTTTGATGTAGAAAGAATTCAATATACTTACAACGCACAAAACAAACCTATAACTATTGCTTATGAAAATGAAATGGGAATGGGCTGGGAGCCTGTAAGTAGAAGTTTATTGGCTTACGATGTTGAGGGTCATTTGAGTTCTGAATATGAGCAAGATTATATAAACAATGCTTGGGATACTGTTTATGGAAATATCAATATCAGAGATTTTGATGCTCAAAAACGCATGATCGAAATGGAAAATACAGGGTACGATTCTTTTTCAGGAACGAATCCTTTTGGAAAGTTTGAGTTTTTCTATGGAGCCAATATCGGCATCGATGAATGGGCTAATAACACCCTAAACATCTATCCCAACCCAGCAAATGAGCGCATTTTTGTAGTGAGCAATGAAGAGTTGAATGCCACTTTATCGCTCATGGATCTTTCAGGTAGGGTAGTTTACACTTCACAAGTACAACTCAACGAAGGTGCTCCTTTTGAGGTAAATACTCAAAATATAGCTAGAGGTACCTACGTTATGACACTTCAAAGCAAGCTTCAAGTATTGAATACTCAAAAAGTGGTTTTGAAATAAGCTTTTGAATGTAATTCATAAAAAAACCCGCCTTTCAAAGTTTGGAAGGCGGGTTTTTTATTGGGTGCTTATTCTGGGTTTATAGCTCTCGCAAGCCCATGTTGTAAAGAATGAATGCATACTTATCTGTAATTTCCTCCAAGGTCATTTTGGTAGATTTACCTGCTCCATGGCCTGCATTGGTTTCTATGCGTATCAAAGTTGGGTTAGGTCCATCATTTACAGCCTGTAATTGAGCTGCAAATTTAAAAGAGTGTGCAGGTACCACACGGTCATCATGATCGGCTGTGGTAACCATAGTAGCAGGATAGTTTTGACCTTTTTTCAGATTGTGATAAGGCGAATAGGCATATAAATATTCAAACATCTCCAAGCTGTCTTCAGCTGTGCCATAATCATAGGCCCAGCCAGCACCAGCGGTAAATTTGTGATAACGCAACATATCTAATACGCCTACAGCAGGCAGCGCTACTTTGAATAGTTCAGGTCTTTGTATCATGCAAGCACCTACAAGCAATCCGCCATTGGACCCACCAGAAATTGCTAGAAAATCACTCGATGTATATTGATTGCTAATCAAATACTCGGCAGCAGCTATGAAATCGTCGAATACATTTTGCTTGTTGTACAGGCGGCCACCATCGTGCCAACGCTTGCCATATTCGCCACCGCCACGTAAGTTGGCTACTGCGTACACTCCTCCATTTTCCATCCATACTACATTGGCTACCGAAAAACGAGGAGGTAGACTCACATTAAAACCACCATATCCATATAAAATGGTCGGGTTTTTACCATCAAGTGCTACGCCTTTTTTATAGGTAATGATCATAGGAATTTTTGTTCCGTCTTTTGAGGAATAAAACACTTGTTTCGATTCAAAATCATCGGGGTTAAATTTAATTTCAGGCATGTTGTAAAGCTCTGAATTTCCGCTTTCAGCATCGTATTTGAAAATTGTACTTGGATAGGTGTAATTGGTAAATGAATAATAGAGGACTTTTTCATTCCACTTGCCACCAAATCCTGATGCGGAGCCCACTCCTGGCAATTCGATTACGCGCTCTTGCTTGCCTTGTAAGTCAAATTGTACCACATAACTTGCTGCATCTTTTAGGTACGAGGCAAAGAGCTTACCGGATCCTGTAGATACCGATAGAGGCATGTCGTTTTCAGGAATGATGTCTACCCAATTCTCAGATGCTAGGGCATTTAAAGAGGTTTTTACCAGTCTTTTGTTGGGTGCATTGAGGTTGGTAAGTATAAAAATTTCTTCGCCTTGCGTATGTATCACGCTGTGCGAATGCGCAAAATCAGAAATAACAGGGGTTATAACTGAATTGGGAATGCTCAAGTCTTTGATATAAAGCTCATTGCCTGTGGTGGTGTTGGCAGCCGAGATAACCAAGTATCTTCCATCTTCACTCACTCCACCCGATATGTAGCGCCTAGGCAACTTATTGCCACCAAAAATGAGCTCATCTTCACTTTGTTGGGTTCCGAGCTTGTGGTAAAAAAGCTGATGCTGATCCGTCATGGCTGATAGCTGACTGCCATCGGTAGGTTTTTGGTAGCTCGAGTAGTAAAACCCTTCGTCGCCAAGCCACGAAAGTCCTGAAAATTTCACATCCATCAAAGTATCTTCCAGGATTTGTTTGCCATAAGCATCCATGATAATCACTTTGCGCCAATCACTTCCTCCTTCAGAGATTTGGTAGGCCAATAACTTACCTGATTTTGAAAATTCTAAGCCTGCAAGCGATGTAGTAGCGTCGTCAGAAAAGGTATTTGGATCTAAAAATACCTCTGTATTTCCTTCTTTATCTGTGCGATACATGACGCTGTGGTTTTGTAAACCATCGTTTTTAAAATAATACGTATAGTCGCCCTCTTGAAAAGGTGAGCCCAGTTTTTCATAGTTCCAAAGCTCTTCTAATCTATTGAATATCACATCGCGAAAGGTAATTCTATTCAAAAATGATTGTGTGAGCTCATTCTGACGATTGACCCAATCGGTAGTTTCGGTAGCTAGGTCATCTTCTAGCCATCTGTAGGGATCTTTCACTTCGGTGCCAAAGTAATTATCTATTACATCTTGGGTTCGGGTTTCGGGGTATTGTAGGGGTTTTATAGTGTCTTTTTCCATGCAGGAAGTAAGCATAAGAATGCCAGAACTTACGGTTAAAATTACTTTATTGATCATAAAAAGAGTTGTTAGGATACTGCAAATGAACACACACCTACACAGCTACAACTACGGCTCTCAGTGTTTTAGCTAAAATTTAATCATTGCTCCGCGATTTTTTCGACTTTTTAGGGGCTTCTTTAATAAATGGAATGAATTTTTCGCGGTCCAATACGCTGCTCATATTGCCAAAATTGATTTGGTATTTGTCTTTCTTTATTTCTTGAACCACTCCGCGCATGTGTGAGTCAATGAGCTTAACCGAGTCGCCCACTGCTATGGGGGCTGTAAGTAGTTTTTCTAGTCGCTTTTGTTTTTTTTGACCCTCGGCCGATTTTTCTTCTGCCTTTTTGCTCAATCGTTCAGCGCTGCGTTCTTGCATCATTTTCCAAAATCTGCCGCCAATTACTTTTTTGTTTTCAGTAGTGGGTTTCTGCTCCCACATATTTACCAAGGCCTGAAATCGCTTACCCCACATCAAATACTCGCTTTGGGCTACGTTTATTTCTGTTTGTCGCTCTACTTTTTCTTCTAAGCGTTTAATTCTTTCTTCTTGTTTTATTTTCAGGTTATTGAGTTCTTGCAGCTGTTGGGTGAGTTGGGCCGATTTAAGCTCCAGACTTTGTTTTTCATCTTGAATGTTCACCAACAATCTATCTACCTCAATCACAGAATCTTGTAGTTTTTCTTTGGCTCTAAAAATCAATTCTTTGTGAATTCCTGATTTTTCGGCCACTTCGTAAGTATAGGAGCTGCCGGGCGAACCTTGCACCAATTGATAGAGAGGCTGAAAACTCAATCGATCGAATTTCATAGAAGCATTGGAGGTGCGTGGCAACTGTGAGGCCAAGGCTTTGATGTTGTTAAAATGCGTAGTGATGATGCCGTAGCAGGCTTTTCGCTCCAATTCTTCTAAAAACACCATGGCCAATGCACTGCCCAATTCAGGGTCGGAGCCACTGCCAAACTCATCAATCAAAACCAGTGAGCCACCATCGGCCAAGGCCAATATTCCCTTCATGATTTTTAGTTTGGAACTGTAAGTAGATAGTTCATTTTCAATGCTTTGGCTGTCGCCTATATCGCCCATGATTTTTCTGAAAAATCCCATTCTACTTTCCGGTGCCAATGGAATGGGTATGGCGCTTTGAAGCATCATTTGTAGTAGGCCCAATGTTTTTAAGGCTACAGATTTTCCACCGGCATTAGGCCCTGAAACTACAATGATTCTGTTGTCAAAATCCAAATCAATATTCAATGGTACAGTGCTTTTTCCTTGCCGCTTGTTGTAGTACAGCAATACGGGATTATAGGCCTGTTTCAGTCGTATTTTTTTGGGTTTTTTATCCATAGAGGGTATGTTTCCACCCAGTTCATTACCATAAGCAGCTTTGGCACGAACAAAATCGAGGTAATAAATTTTTTCAGAATAGGCGAGCAAAAGAGGTTCAAATACAGCAATTTTCCTTGTAAGTGCAGTAAGTATTCTAAAAATCTCCTTCTTTTCCTCATCTATCAGCATGGCTATATCATTATTGAGCTCTATGGTGGCAGGAGGTTCAATAAAAATCACTGAACTCTTGCCCGAACTGCCGTGGAATAGGCCTTGTACTTTACTTTTAAATGCTGCGGTAACAGCCAATACTCTGCGGTTGTCTTTTACACTTTCTTTATAATCAGCCAGATAACCATCTGCTTGAAGTTTATTGAGTGTCTTGTAAAAAAGTTTATCGCT
>CAYZUZ010000089.1:0-5791 GCA_964481795.1 uncultured Cryomorphaceae bacterium | reverse complement strand
TTCCTATAGAAGTAGTAGCTGTACATGGTATTACCAACGATAGGGTGGCCAATGAACCCACTTTTAAAGAAATAGCCCCTGCCGTAAATCAATTTATAAAAGATTGTGATTTAGCAGGCTACAATAGCAACAAGTTCGATATTCCTATCCTAGCAGAGGAGATGCTGCGTGCAGGAGTAGAGTTTGATATGAGCAAGCGCAAGGCGGTTGATGTGCAAAATATATTTCATAAAATGGAGCAGCGCACCTTGGTAGCAGCCCTTAGATTTTATTGTAATCAGGAGTTGGAAAATGCCCACTCTGCCGAGGCCGATACTAGAGCTACTTATGACGTATTAAAAGCTCAATTAGCTAAATATGAAGAGCTTGAAAATGATGTAAATTTTCTAGCTGAATTTTCCAATAGAAACAATGCCGCTGATTTTGCTGGGTTTATTTTACTCAATGAAAAAGAAGAGGAGGTTTTTTCTTTTGGAAAATACAAAGGACAAAAAGTAGCCGATGTGCTTCAAAAAGATCCAGGGTATTACAATTGGATACAGCAGGCTGATTTTCCACTTTATACCAAAAAAATATTGACAGCCATTAAGTTAAGGGCTTTTAATAAGTAAAAAGTCAAGATTCTTTTATGAGTACTACCACAGGAAAATGGTCGCTGTAACCCGATGGCCAAAAGCTATTTCTATTGCTGCGATACTGACCGCTGCGCTGCTTTGTTGTGCGCGATGGAGCGCCAAAAAGTTGTGGACCACCATAAAAACCAGGACGAGAAATCATAGGGTGGTCATATATTCCAGAAGAAAGAATATCGAAATTGCTATTTTTATTGGGCAAGGCTAAGGCTCTATTTACCAATATTTGATCAAGCATATTCCGCTTCCCGTTAAAAAGAAAAGTTCCTTTGCCATCGGCCATTTCATTCCACATCAAGTTGTGTAAATAAGGCGTTAAGATACCCTCAAGATCCTTGCGCGCGTAGCGCATTTTTTCGGGTGTGGCTATAGAAAGAGCATAATCTGTAAGCGATCTGTTAAAGGGTTCGTCGTTAAAATCGCCCATTACCAATACGGGTTGATTGTTTCCCCTCTCTTCAGCAATGCGCTTGAGCCAATAGCTCAAATTTTCTGCCGCCATTATTCTAAAGGGCTCTGATTCATATTGTCCACCACTCCTAGCAGGCCAATGATTGGCTATGATAATAAGTGAGTTTCCTTTGTGGGTAACAAATTCAGCTTGCAATAAATCTCTGGTAGGGTTGCGTTTGAGTACCTCTAGCGAAAAAACCAGGTTGTCAGGCGAATCAAAAAGGTTTTTATCGTAAATAAATGCCGAATCTATTCCGCGCTTATCTTTTGAATCGCGGTGTACAATGCCATAATTGCGGTGTGGAAGCACAAGTTTTTCTACTAATTTTTGGAGAACATGCTCATTTTCTACCTCACATACCCCTAAAATATCAGGACCGCTTTCGCTATTCATTTGCATAATGCAAGATGCCAGATTGTTGAGCTTTTGTTCTAAAATTTCAGCCGTCCATCCTTTCAAATGCTTTTTAAGTCGAGATGCCAGCCATTGAGGCCTATGCGGTGAATCCTCCGTATCGAAGAGGTTTTCTAAATTCCACCAAGCAATAAAATACACTTGTGTCATAATTGAGTATAGCTTTGATTTTCAATACATCAAGATTAGGTGTTCTTTTGTTAATAGCCAAATTTTTTACAAAGTATTTCCATGAATTTGGTCAATTTATAATAGAACCCAAGTTTTAAATTGGAAGAGATTTGTTTTTTTACGAAAAACAGTCATTAGCATTGCCTCATTAACAATAAGACCATTCAATCGAAACACGCTACTCTATACTAATAATTACCTAACCTTAATTGCTCCCTGCACAGCCTTTTTACTTACAGGTGTTTATTATGCATTAATTTATTTGAAATGGATTTAGTAGTTGAAAACAAAGCGTATAGCCTTCAAGATGAGAAGATTGCTATATATGCCAAGGCTTTAGGACATCCAGTAAGAATCTTTATTCTTCGGTTTTTAGACAAACGATGTTCTTGTTTTGCAGGTGATATCTCCGACCAATTACCCTTGGCCAATTCTACTGTTTCACAACACTTAAAAGCCTTAAAAGAGGCAGGACTTATTCAAGGCACTATAAATCCACCTACCATTAAGTATTGTATCAACAAAGCCAATTGGACTGAGGCTCAGGCTCTTTTTTGCGATTTGTTTGATGGAAAGTGATTTTCCATAAGTTTAATGAAAAATTCAAGGTTTTTGAATATTGTTTTCCAAAGCAATGATTTTACTTTCTAGTGCCGATACACGCTGCTCGAGCAGACTCACAAAACCTATATTTTTGAATAGACCATAAACTTCATAAGTTATAAGAATTTCCTCATTGGAGAAACTTCTTCTTTTAAAAACAATCGAATCCGTAGGTAAAGCAATGGGCAACCCACAATAGGTTGTATTATGGGTTTGTATAAACTGGTATTTAGTCAGTGAAGGTTTTGCTTTTTTGCAAAAAATATAAGCACACTCTAAAAATGCATCCTCAAATTCGATGTTGTGTGCATCTAAATACAAACCATCAGCGGGTAAAAAGGGAAGTTCATTATTTTTCACCTTTGTTTTGGATGTATCCATCCCCGGCAAATTTTCAGGTAAAACAAATCCACTGAGCTTATTTACGGTTAAATTTTCTTTTAATAAGGAGTCAATACTTACATTAAATATCTGACTTACTTCAAGTAAGGTTTCAATCTTGGGTTCAGCGCGACCCTCCTCGTAGGAGCTAATCATGCCTCTACTTAGGTGCAATTCATCAGCTAGTTGGGTTTGAGTAAAGCCTTTAAGGCTTCTTATTTTCTTTAAATTTTTTCCGAATCGTGACATATTTTACTGGTTATCAAGTTATTTGCAAATATAATTTGCATAAATGAAAAAATAATGCTAAAAATATTTGCAAATTTAAAGCCTATTAACATATATTTGTTCTCGTAAAACAAAGTTAAGTAATACTTTTAGCGAATTAAAATTACAAATTCTATGGAAAATTATTTTCAGAAAGTTCGTGAATACGTTTTAGAGCTGGGTTATATCCTCGTGTTTGAAAACGAGGAAGACAGCCTACTGGTCATTGAAAATGAAAATGATGGCGTCAAGAATATGGTAATTGGCATTGCTTCGCCTATCGTAATCATTGAGCAATACCTCTGCGATATAAAAGAAGATGCAGAGATTTACAAGCAGCTTTTGATTAAGAATAGAGACATCGTTTTTGGTGCATTCGTTTTGGATGAGCAGGGTAAAAAGCTGATTTTCAGAAATACGCTTCAAGCCGAAACCCTTGACCTAAAGGAGCTCGAAAGCAGTATCAATTCGCTGAGTTTATTGCTGTCTGAGTTTTCAAACGAAATTCTTTCTTTTTCAAAATAACCATTAAATTTTTACTACCATGAATGTATTTAAAAGACTCTTTAAAATTGGACAAGCAGAAACGCACTCTGCTATAGATAAATTGGAAGACCCTATCAAGTTAATTGAGCAAGGCTTAAGAGACCTTCGCGAAGACCAGGATAGAGCAATGAGGGCGCTAGCCGAGGTAAAAGCTATGCACATACGCAGGAATAAAGAACTCAAAGAGCTTCAAGAAAAAGAGATGGATATGCAAGAAAAGTCGATTTTAATTTTGAAAAAAGCCCAGCAAGGTGACTTGGCAAGCGAAGAAGCAGATGCATTGGTTAAGGAGAATTTGCGCATCAAATCAAAAACTGCTGGTGATATACAATTGGCTAAAAATGATATTGAGAATCTTCAAAAGCAAGTGGCCACTTTGGAGCAAAATGTGAATCAAATTAAAACAGGTATACAGCAGTGGGAAAATGAACTTCGCACCTTAAAAGCCCGTGTAAAAGTGAGCTCTGCTACGCAAAAAATAAACAAGCAAATGACGGATATGGATTCCAATAGCGTAATCACCATGCTCGAGCGTATGAAAAGCAAAGTAGATCAAGAAGAAGCTCTGGCACAAGCCTATGGCGAATTGGCAGATAACAACGTGAGTCATGAAGAAAAATTGAAAAAAACACTCGAAGACTTAAGCGTGGAAGATGAATTGGCCCAGCTAAAAAAACAAATGGGAATGTGATTTTTTCACGATAAATATTAAGGAATTTATTTTTCACAAATTATTCAAATACTAAACAATGGAAAAGTTATTGGATATTGCCTTTGCTCCCGCAAATTTTGTGCTCACACTTTTAGCCATGTTGGTGGTGTTGTATTGGATTGTAATCATATTTACAGGCCTAAATATCGATTTAGATGCGCCAGATGCAGAGGTTGAGGGCGATCTTTCTAAAGCCGATGTGGGGCAGGTTTCAGGACAAGGTTTTTGGGCATCGATTATTGATTTTTTCTACATAGGCGAGCTCCCAATTATGTTTGTCATTTCCATTGTCATTGTTCTGATGTGGTTTATCAATGTCAATGTAACAGCATTGCTCGGCATATCTGGAAATTTCCTTGGCTTTTTGGTTTATTTTCCTGGATTTATCGCAAGTATGTTACTCACAAAAATCATTGCAAAACCTTTTATAAAATTGTATGCAATTTTCAATCACAAAGGCGAAGTTCCTATTGATTTTATTGGTAAAATTGGCAGGGTAGTTACCCCCTTAGGTACCTCGCGCATGGGGCAGATAGAAATACAATTGGAAGAGGATATTTTGAAGGTTTATGCCATGTCTATTGATGAAGAAATTATTCCTTATAATGAAACAGTAATTATTCTAGAAGAATCTAAAGATAAAAAGTATTTTTTGGCTCAAAAATATAATTATTAAAAATAACAAATAAAACCCAAATTAAGTATGATTGAATCGTTTTACACCGTAGCTATAGTCGCGGTAGTCATTGTAATCGGATTGGCCTCATGGCTGATCTCCATGTACAAAAAGGTAAGTCAAGGCAGGGTCTTGGTGCGAACCGGACAAGGAGGTGTTCGAATCTTTTTTAACGCAGGCATGGTAATTCCTATCCTACACAAGGAGGAAATCATGGATATATCTGTAAAGAAACTGGATATTTCGCGCATGGGTAAGGATGGTCTTATCTGTAAAGACAACTTGCGTGCTGACATCAAGGTTGCATTTTTTGTAAGGGTAAACAAGTCGGTACAAGACATCATCAATGTGGCACAAACCATTGGATGTGCAAGGGCTTCGCATCATGAAACTTTGGAGAGTTTGTTCGAAGCAAAATTTTCTGAAGCATTAAAAACGGTTGGTAAAAAATTCGACTTTATTGAGTTGTATGAAGCACGTAGAGAATTTAGAGATGAAATCATCAACATCATTGGTACCGACCTCAATGGGTATGCGTTAGATGATTGTGCTATCGATTACTTGGAACAAACAAAAATTGAATTCTTAGATTCTGATAATATTTTAGATGCTGAGGGTATTAAGAAAATTACGGAGCTTACTGCTGCGCAAAATATTAAATCTAATTTGATAAGAAGAGAGGAGGAAAAAGTAATTAAAAAACAAGATGTAGAAGCACGAGAAGCCATTCTAGAATTGGAAAAACAACTCAAAGAAAAAGAGGAATCTCAAAGAAGAGAAATCGAAAATATTAAGTCACGTGAACAAGCTGAAATAGATAAAGTAGCCTCTGAAGAAAAATTGAAATCAGAAGAAGTGAGAATTCGCATAGATGAGCAACTTCAAATTCAGGAAGAAAACAAACAAAGACAGGTAATCATTGCTTCAAAAAATAA
>CAYZUZ010000088.1:0-5827 GCA_964481795.1 uncultured Cryomorphaceae bacterium | reverse complement strand
TATGAAATAGCCTGGGGTGGCCGCTTAACCACCCAAGAAGAGATGTACGTTTTTGAAACGCTTTCTATTTTGATAAATTTATTTTTTATATTCGTATTATTACAAAAAGGAGGATATATACGCTCTTTTTTCAGCCCGAAAACCATAAGTATTATTTTATGGATATTCTTCGCAATTTTTGTGCTTAATACCTTGGGAAATGTATTTGCTAAGACGAATTTTGAAAAAGCTTTTACCGTAGTTACTTTGGCCAATGCCATCTTCATTTATCTCATAAATAGACCAAACACCCAAACATTGCCTTCGTAAATTCAAAAGACTTTCAAGTACTAGTATTTGAATAATTTCAGCCTTGTGACTTCATGGGTTACATGAAACAATCATCTCCAAAAATCTCTAGATGCTTCAATTTTTAAAAGTTTTAATAGAGATGCAAGTCAGGAACTGGTTGAAACAGCAAACTCATTGATAAAGATATATATTTACAAAGTAGGCACACGATAGTAAGCTGTTTGCAAAAAAATGAAAAACGATACGCATCTCTTTTTTATTCCCGAATTACACATAACCAAAATTGAATTATAAATACATTGAAACATTATAAAATGAAAAACATCTTAATGCTCCTTTTAATCCTTATTGCCTTAGCCATGATATTCATTTCATACAAAGCAGGTATTCCGGCACCAGCACTCACAGGTTTGGGCTTTATCATCATTGCTCTATTGTTTTTTACCAATAATAAGTAGTAAAAGCTTTTCAGGTTATAACTTATTTGGAATAGAATAAAGCTATAGATTGAATGTATGCATTGGTATGAAAAAGAAAAAACCCAAGTTTTTCAACTTGGGTTTTTTAAATAGTGATTATAAAAAATTATCCTCCAAAATCATCAAAAGATACATTTTCTTTAGGTACACCCCACTCATCTACCATTTTTAAAACAGCGGCATTCATCATCGGAGGTCCACAGAAATAATATTCTATTTCTTCTGGCTCAGAGTGCTTGCTCAAATAGTTATCGATAAGAGATTGGTGTACAAAGCCTAAGAATCCATCCGCATCTCTATCTTCTACATCCTTGGCTACTTTCCAGTTATCCTCTTCCATGGGCTCAGAAAGTACTACATAGAACCTGAAATTTGGGAATTCTTTTTCTATTAGGCGGAATTGATCTATGTAAAATAATTCGCGCTTGCTTCTACCGCCATACCAATAAGAAACTTTTCTACCAGTTTTTAAGGTATGAAATAAGTGGAAAATATGTGCTCTCAAAGGAGCCATTCCTGCTCCTCCACCTATATAGATCATTTCCTTCTCAGTTTCTTTGATGAAGAATTCACCGTAAGGACCAGAAATAGTTACTTTATCGCCAGGCTTTTGTGCAAACACAAAAGAGGAACAAATACCAGGATTTACATCCATCCAGTCGTTTTTAGCTCTATCCCAGGGTGGAGTTGCAATACGTATGTTCAACATAATGATATTTCCCTCAGCTGGGTGATTGGCCATAGAGTAAGCACGAAAAATCGTGTCATCATTTTTCATTTTCAAAGGCCACAGATTGAATTTATCCCAATCAGGTTTAAATTTATCTGGACCAGCTGGGTCATTAGGATTAGGTGAAATATCAAAATCCTTAAAATTTACTTCGATAGGTGGTACATCTACTTGGATATAACCTCCGGCTTCAAAGTGCATATTTTCACCTTCAGGCAATTTTACTACAAATTCCTTAATGAAGGTGGCAACGTTGTAATTTGAAACAACTTCACACTCCCATTTTTTGATACCAAATATTTCATCAGGTACACGAATTTTCATGTTGTTTTTCACCTTTACCTGACAGCCCAATCTCCAATTATCTTGAACCTCTTTGCGGGTAAAATATCCTACTTCGGTAGGAAGAATTTCGCCACCGCCCTCAAGCACCTGACACTTACACATGGCGCAAGTACCACCTCCACCACAAGCAGAAGGAAGGAAAATCTTTTGATTGGAGAGAGTAGTAAGTAAAGTACTTCCTGACTCTACCTCCACTTCATTTCCATTGATATCTAATTTTACCGGACCACTAGGAGCCAGTTTGCTCTTTGCGAATAACAGCATGCCTACCAGCAAAAATATTACACCGAAGAATACTACGATGCTGGTAATCATAACCGAAGATGTTGACAATACTACCATTTTCTCGTTTTTAAATAATTTACAACTTGATTCCCATAAAACTCATAAACGCAATACCCATTAAACCCGTAACCATAAAGGTGATACCTAAACCTCTTAAAGGTGCAGGTACATTGGAATAACGAATTTTTTCGCGAATAGCAGCAATAGCTACAATGGCCAAAAACCATCCCACACCGCTACCTAATCCAAACACAGAAGCCTCAGTAATGTTGCTGTAAGCGCGCTCTTGCATAAACAAAGAACCACCTAAAATGGCACAGTTAACAGCAATAAGTGGTAAAAAGATACCCAAAGCTCCATACAAAGCCGGGGCAAATTTCTCTACAACCATCTCAACCAATTGAACTATGGATGCAATTACCGCAATAAATAGAATAAAACTTAAAAAACTTAAATCAATGGTTTGGCTTCCGTTGAGTCCATACTCTGGATTGAGCCATTGCAAAGCTCCAGGAGAAAGGATGTATTTTTCAAGTAAAAAATTCACAGGAACAGTAACACCCAATACGAAAATTACCGCGGCACCTAAACCTACACCTGTAGTTACTTTTTGTGATACGGCTAAGTATGAGCACATGCCCAAAAAGTAGGCGAAAATCATGTTTTCAACGAAAACAGCTTTTACAAATATGTTGATTAATTCTTGCATGATTGTTTGGTTTATTTATCTTCAATTAGTTTGGTATTCTTAGCTCTTTGTACCCATATAATGATACCCACAGTAATCAATGCCATTGGAGGCAAAAGCATCATACCGTTGTCGGCATAAAAGCCACCATTGGCTAGATACCAGCTTGCAGGGAATAATTTAACACCCCACAAAGACCCAGCGCCAAGTAGTTCGCGGAAGAATGCAACAATGATTAGAATGACTCCATAGCCAGCAGCATTGCCTATTGCATCCAAAAACGATTTCCATGGACCATTGCCCAAAGCAAAAGCCTCAAAGCGACCCATGATGATACAGTTGGTAATGATCAACCCTACGAATACCGATAATTGCTTACTCACGTCGTAAACATAAGCTTTCAAAACTTGGTCTACCAAAATTACCAAAGAAGCCACCACCACTAGCATTACAATGATTCGGATTCTTTGTGGAATTAGGTTACGCATGAGTGAGATCACCACGTTACCCGCAACCAATACAAACAATACGGAAAGTGACATAACCACCGCAGGCTTAAGCTGCACAGTAATGGCCAATGCCGAACAAATACCCAAAACTTGAACCGTAATCGGGTTTGAATCATTCATGGGGTCAGATAATAACTTCCTGTTTTTCTTTGAAAACAAGGGTTCTGAAACCTTTTCTACTGCTTTTACTTCACTCATTTTGTTTGGTTTAATATGTTGATTACAAATTTGCCGTTTCCATTTCAGAACCTCCTTCCACTTCTTCTACCTCATCTGTAGACTCAGGCACTGAAATATTTGTGTTATTTGCTTTTCTACTAGCAAAATAAGAAACATACTGCTTCAAGCAGTCAGTAAGCATATCCTCTACACCTACTGAAGTAATTGTTCCACCAGAAATACCATTGACTTGATGTTTTCCTTGAGCATCGCCCTTGCGCACGGCTACTGATTTGAATTCACCCTCATCGCCCATGATTTCTTTTTTCTCAAACTGACCATAAAAACCAGCTGTATTGATTTCTGCACCCAAGCCAGGCGTTTCCGTTTTGTGGTCGAAGTTGGCGCCATAAATCGTATTTGCATCGTCATTAAGAGCTACATAACCCCAGATAGGACCCCACAATCCTTTGCCTCTTACGGGTATGATATAGAATGTTTTGCCATCTTTTTCAGCTACAAAAAGCGGACTTAATCTATCTGCCTCAGATTTTTTTACCTCATCGGCCAAGTTAACAGTAAGCGCTTTGATGCCCTCTACTATTTCACCGTTCTTAAGTACAATTTGTTCTTTGATATATTGGTCAAAAGCACCACCCGCCTCATCTCTGCTTACATCCACACCGATAGATTTGATGAGATTTTGCTTGCTTTCATTAGCAACATTGGTCTGCTGCTTATCCTTTAAAGATGTAGCTGCAAACGAAAGTAATGCAGCCACTACTATTACCATAATACCAGCAAAGGCAAAGGTGTATGAATTTTTATTTACGTCCATGTGATTTGATTAAGCTTTTACAGTTTTTAATTGAGCTCTCTTAAGTCTTTTCTTGATATTACCCTCAACCACGTAATGGTCAATAAGAGGAGCGAATACATTCATCAATAAAATGGCTAGCATGATACCCTCAGGATAAGCTGGGTTAAATACGCGTATCATGATGGCAAAGAAACCCACCAAGAAACCGTACCAAATTTTTCCTCTTTCGGTTTGTGCAGCCGATACTGGGTCGGTAGCCATAAATACAATACCGAAAGCAAAACCTCCCATAATAAGATGTTGCCAAGCAGGTACCGCCATAAATAATTGTTGTGATTCAGAAATAGCATGAGGAGCTGCTAGGTTAAAAATGCTACCCATAGCAAGAGCGCCTACAATACCAGAAAGCATTATTTTCCAGCTACCTATTCCCGTGGCAATAAGTAAAAGTGCACCAATTATAATCATGAGTGTAGAAGTTTCGCCCACTGAACCGGGGATAAAACCTAGGAACATATCCATAGTGGATAGCGTGGTAGAACCTGTATTGGCCAAATCGCCCAGAGCAGTAGCACCTGAATAACCATTTACGGTTTCGCCCTTCATCATACCTCCAATCCAAATTTTATCGCCCGACATGTAAGATGGATAAGCAAAAAATGTAAAAACGCGGGCTGTAAGAGCAGGGTTCAATATATTCATACCCGTTCCGCCAAATATTTCCTTGCCAATGATTACCGCAAAAGCCACAGAAATAGCAAGCATCCAAAGGGGTAAATCAACGGGCATAATCAAAGGAATCAACATACCCGTAACCAAGTATCCCTCATTGATGGAGTGGCCTTTTACAATGCAAAAGCCAAATTCAATACCTAAACCTACTGCATAAGATACCACTACCATAGGTAAAACCTTGATGGCACCATAAAGGAACATATCTAAAAAGGCTACTTGATCTAGCATACCCATGGCTTTGTAGTGCTGCAAACCTGTATTGTACATGCCAAAGAGCAATGCAGGTACCAAGGCTACAATCACCAAAAACATGGTGCGTTTCAAATCAATTCCATCTCTGATATGAGCTCCTTTGGCAGGCGCAGTATGACCCGGTACAAACAAAAATGTTTCAAAACCATCGTACACGGGCCAATATTTCTCCAACTTACCACCTTTTTCAAAATGTGGCTTCACTTTCCCCATTAAATTGTGTAACGCTTTCATCCAGTAAAGTTTAATTTAAAAAATTTTAATTGCTTATTATAACAGACTAACCTAATTCTTGTTTCATTAATTCCAGACCTTCATACAAGGTTTCTTGCACTGGTATTTTAGACGTACAAACCACCTCACACAAGGCCATATCTTCTTCAATGACCTCATATATACCTAGTTGCTCCATTTTATCTATGTCATTCATAATCACAGCTTTAAGCAATTGCACTGGGTAAATATCAAAAGGGAATACGTTTTCGTACTCACCTGTAACTACAAATGCTCTCAATTCACCGTGCATTTTTGTTG
>CAYZUZ010000087.1:0-5904 GCA_964481795.1 uncultured Cryomorphaceae bacterium | reverse complement strand
CTGTTGCGACTGAACTGCGAATATGCCGTTACCAACAAATCGCCCATGTAGGCACTACCTGCTATATCGCGCTTGATAGGATGAACAGCCTTGATGAAGCGTTTCATCTCGCGCAGGGCATTGCTTACCAATACCGCCTGAAAGTTGTCGCCATATCCCAAACCATTGCAAATACCCGAAGCTATGGAGTAAATATTTTTGAGTACGGCTGCATATTCAGTTCCAAAAATATCGTCGCTAATTTGAATTTGCATGTACTCGCAGCGCAAAAACTGACCTAGAGTGCTAGCATGTTCCATATCGATACTGGCCAGCGTGAGGTATGATAGTCGCTCCATGGCAACCTCCTCGGCATGACAAGGACCCGCAATCACACCTATATTATCCAGCGGAATATTGAGTTTGTGATTCAGATATTCGCCTACAATGAGGTTATCGCCTGGCACAATACCTTTAATAGAGGAGAAAATTATTTTTTCGGTTATATCTATTGTTATTTGCTCCATAGCATCTTTTAAAAAAGCGGAAGGAACACAAAGGATGATAAAATCTGCCTTTTGACATATATAATTAATGTCGGTACTCAAGTCTATATAATCTACACTCAGCTCGGTGCTCGATAAATATTTAGGGTTGTGATGGTACTTTTTGATGTGTGCCACGCTCTCTTCGCTGCGCATCCACCACCCTACATAGTCATTGTTCTCGCTCAGCACCTTTACCAGCGCTGTCGCCATACTACCACCGCCTATTACGGCTACTTTTTTTTCGTTGCTATGGGTTATTAGGGCACTCACGGGCGCAAATGTAAACAGGCGCACTTCATTTAAAAGCAAATAAGGTTGTTGACCGAGTTTTTTTATTCTTTTTTAATTGAATAAATGGACGCAAATAGGCTGCAATATTTCAAAGAGTAGAGGTGTTTATGGCTTGATTGGCATTTGCAAAATGAGAAAAGAGCAGGCAAAAAATTTGGAAACAAGTCGGAAACAAGTAGGTTGATGTGTATTTTAAGGAGAAGCCAAGCCTCGAAAAGTATTTGAAAGATGATTATTGCAGTTTGAAATGCAAGGATATACGTGTAGAACCAAGGATTTGAAGAGGTGAAAAATATTTTTCATAATTACCTTTGTCAACTCATAAATATGTGTTTTCTTTGCACCCCATTTTTAGGACACAATAGACAAGATTTATATATCATGGCAAGAGTTTGCGAAATAACAGGTAAGAAGGCATCAGTAGGTAACTACGTATCTTTCTCAAATAAGAAAAATAAGCGCACCTTTGATATCAACCTCACCAAAAAGAGGTTTTATATCCCCGAGGAAGACCGTTGGGTTACCCTCAAGGTAAGTGCAAATGCAATCAAAACCATCAATAAGAAAGGAATTTCTGTGGTTTTGAAAGAGGCTAAAGAAAAAGGATTTTACAAAAACTAAAAGACAATAGCAAAATGGCTAAGAAAGGTAACCGTATACAAGTAATAATGGAGTGCACTGAGCACAAAGAAAGTGGATTGCCCGGCACTTCACGTTATATTACTACCAAAAACAAAAAGAACACACCCGACAGAATGGAATTGAAGAAATACAATTCCATCTTGAAGAAGATGACTGTTCACAAAGAAATTAAGTAATCACAAAAATTTTTTAAGAAATGGCAAAGAAGGTTGTAGCAACACTCAAAAGAGAAGGAGCCACCAAGGCTTACACTAAAGTTATTCGCATGGTAAAATCAGAAAAATCTGGTTCTTATATTTTCGATGAGCGCATCATGGAAAAAGAACTCGTAAATGATTATCTGAAAAAATAGTTTTGTTTGTTTTCATAGTGAGGGAAACCGTGCTGTAGTAATACAGCGCGGTTTTTTGTTGTTTTATATTTCATGGCAATTCTCAATTATTGCCTTGTTTTTCTAGTCCTTTTTATCCCATGATTTGATCTGCATGCTTTTTGGTATCTACCTTGGTAATGACCTCTTCAATCACTCCATTTTCGTCAATTACAAAGGTTTCACGGTATACACCATCATATTCTCTACCCATAAATTTTTTGCGACCCCAAACGCCAAATGCCTGTATGATGCTTTTTTCGGTATCAGCTAGTAAGCTAAAGGGTAATTGATACTTGTCTGCAAACTTTTTATGCGATTTTTCGCTATCAGGACTCACACCTACCACAGCATATCCTTTGGCTTGCATGGCTTCGTAATTATCTCTGAGCGAGCATGCTTCTGCTGTACAGCCCGGGGTGTCATCTTTTGGATAGAAATACACTACGAGTTTTTTGCCTGCAAAGTTGGCTAGCGCAACGGTGTTTCCATTTTGATCTATCCCACTGAATTCAGGAGCTTTATCACCTTTTTGTAAATGTGTCATTTTTTTGTAAATAATTTGATTCTTAATTTTTTGTATTTACAACCTGAGTTGTAAAAGGTTCTATCAACCGCAACTTTTTATAGCTTCAAAACCTCCGTAAAACAAAGCCAACCATAATAAGCCTTTGATTAAGAAGAACATGAAAAGCGCAAGGGCCACTTTCCAGCCCAATTCTTTTACCAAGCCTTTCCATCCTTGTGCTTTGAGTACTTGCTTGTACAATCGGATTCCCCTAGGTTGCTTTTGAGACTCATCATTCATAAGACTTAAAATATTTTAGGATTGTAATTCTCTGGAAATTTGCCTGGGATTTCTTTATAGACATTTTCTATATGCAGAAAATCTACTTCTCTGTTGCCCGTGGGTTTGTATACCGATTTTACACCCGCTACTTTGCGTTTGTAATCTAAAAAACCCAAAGCGATGGGTTTATCGGCCTCCAAAGCTATTGTGTAAAACCCTGTTTTCCATTTTTCTACCCTTTTGCGCGTGCCTTCAGCAGGCACCAAAACCACCAAATCTGATTGGCCTTTTAAAAGTTCAATGGCATATTCAGTAAGTTTTCCTTTACGGGTTCTATCTACACCCAGCGCGCCAGTCCATTTAAAAATAGCACCGATAATAGGTGGTTTGGTGTACATGTCTTTAATAAAATACCGAAGCTTAACATCCATCAACCAAAATGCTGCCAATGAAAAGGGCAAATCCCAATTGCTTGTATGTGGTGCAGCAATCATTACAGTACCTTTAAGGGTTTCCACCTCCGGAATTTCAAGTTTCCATCCAGTTATTTTAAAAAAGAGCGATGCAAGCATTTTTTTCATAATATCCTGTTGATTTTTGGCGAAGATAAGCAGCCGTAGCTTCACTGAAGGGGGAAATTCCTCGAGTACTGAGTGCAGTAAAAAGTAAAAAGCGATGCCCTGAGCTTGTCGAAGGGTGAAAAGTGAAAAGTGAAAAGAGCAAACAAACAAACCATTCAACAATTAACTCCTCACCCACCGTTTCATCAGCCATGCTCCTTGATGCTTTATGCGGAATATGTACACACCTTTTGCTAAGTGACTTAGATCAAGTTCTTTATCACAACTTTCCGTGCAACCAAACGCCTCTTGGTATACCAATCTACCTCGTGAATCAATAATTTCAACATACTTCTTTTCGGATGATGCCTGTTCAAGCTGAATCATTACTTTGCCTGTGCTAGGATTAGGGTACAAGGTAAATGATGGTTTTACTGGGTTTTTGGGCAATCCTATGGCACCACTTACGTTGATGTTTTGGCAAAATTGTGCCGTACCGCAATCGCCAAAAGCTTGTACGCAAACTTCGTAATTACCTGCCGCAGGATATAGGTGCATGGGATTGAGCCCACTGGCTGTAAAACCTCCATACCCCAAGGTCCAAAACACACTGTCAAACACATTACCTGTATAGTTGAAATACACCTCAAGCTGATTTTCGGCAAAGCTGAAACCAGGCGTAGGTTGTGGATTTTGCTGTAGCGGAAAAGCCACTCTTTGTGTTTTACAATCTATACCCGCATACTCTACATATACTGTAAAGTTGGTGGGCGGACTGGGCACTGAATACTGATTGCCTACAAACATAGGATTGGGTTGTGTAGACGATAAATACCATGCGTAGGTAATGCCCGGCAAGGGTGTAGCCGTGAAAATGGCTAAATCATTACCACCACAATAACCACCTTGATACACCTGAATATCAGGCGAAAGAGCCATAAATGTGACCTTACCTGTATCGTTTTGTGGATTGGTATCGTCAAAGAGCTCAATGATGAATTTTAAGGTGGTCAATCCTGAATTTGATAGGGTAAACAAGGGAACAACCAGAGTATCTACAGCGTCAGGTGCTAAATTGACACCTATTTGTAGAATTTGAGAATTAGAATTGGCTCCTTGAGCAATAACCTTGATGGAATAATTTCCAGAACTATTAAAACCATTATTGCGCACAACTAGATTTGCCTCGCCAACTCCAAGAGTGCACTCTAAGCTATCTATTCCTAAAACTTCCAGCACATCCAAATCAAAAAGATGTTTAGCGCAATACAAGAGAGGACCTTCCCATGTAGGATTGATTGAATCACAAGCATTGCGCACGTAAATGTCGTAGCACTGATTGGGAGTAAGATTGGTGATTAAGCCCTTTTTTGCGTTGGAAATACTCAGCGTAGTACCGCTGCCAGCACCAGCAGACACACCTTGTGGGCCATACCAAATCACGGCATCGTTTTCAAAACTACCCCAACGTACCCGTATAGAGGTACTCGCCATCGAATCAGGTTCTAAATTGCTTGGAGGCAAGCATTGCCCAGCTTGCGACTCCAAAGCACCTATGCATGGATTGGCTATATTTCTCGGTATTCCTACAAAATCCAAAGGTACTTGGGTACTGATATTGCCGCCCGCTTGTATATAATCAGGGTTTGAAGGATAGGGTAAATCATTGTAAGTAAAAAGATTAGGATTGGTCAATACTGCATTCTGATCAAAAGAAAAGCTTTGACTTTGTAATTGAATATGATTGAGACTAAAGTTGCCGAAGCTTGTTCCCCCAAAGTGAACATAATTTAACTGATTGACAGGTCGAGAGTAAAAAACCCCATTGTTGTTGATGTTTCGGGTAAAAGTATTCTGCGCAGCACCAAAATCAAAAACCCTCAGTGGTAAATCCGTTTCATCTGAATAAATAAGGTTGTTGCGCGCGGTGATGTGCATGCCAGCAGTGTTTCCTGTTGTTCTTATGAATTGCATACGATTTTGCGCCTTGTCATTGGGGAAGTTATTGACTTTTTTGATGGTATTATGGAAAATTTTAAAAGTGTTGTTACTAATTTGTATTTGAATAAAATTCCAATTAATTACACCTCCTTTGGTATTTATTCCATCAATGACGTTATTAGTAATATAATTATTAATTTGAGGAGGATTTAGAGGAGGATTGGTATTTGGAAATCCAAGAAATCCTATAAAGTTAATTAAAAATTCTAGATTAGTTTTTCTTGAAAAATCTACCACCTTATTTCCTGTGATTGTTAAATTTGAAGTTCCAGCAGAAGTACCAAATATATATATAATATTCTGGTTTCCAGCAGAGACATGATTCAATTGATAATGAAAAGTATTATTAGCGACAAGTATGCTATCCAAGGCAGTAAACCAGATGCTTGAATACATCATTGAATTAAAAATGTTGTTTTCAATCTTGGCGTTTTTCAGAGGTATGAAGTTTAGTCTAAGAGCGTTTCTAGTTCTCAAAAAACTACAATTCTCAATAGATACATGATTTATTGCATCGAAGTTTGTTAAAGGTAAGGGTCTAATCAGCACATTAATTCCCTCTCCGAAAGTCAATAGAAAAAGGCTGTCATCTGATCGTTCAAACGAGCAATTAGTTATACTAGTATTTTTAAATCCTCCCCAAAACGCAATACCGCTTAAAGTATCTAAAGAATACATGTTTATCCCCTCAAAGCTCATATTTTGAGCCAAGTTAAACGCCAT
>CAYZUZ010000086.1:0-5920 GCA_964481795.1 uncultured Cryomorphaceae bacterium | reverse complement strand
TTATTGGCACCAAACAGCATCACTACAGCTAAGGCAATGAACACCAATTCTGCTGCTCCAATAAATAAAAATGACACAGTATGCATAGGATTATAAAAGGTCAAAAGTAAAAAACAAAAGTCCGACTTTTTGGGGTCGGACTTTATAATGTTTACTCAATATTAATTATGCTTTTGCTGTAGCGTCTTCAAGCATTTTTATTCGTTCTTCTTCGCTAATAGTATCAACCACTACTGGTGTGGCAATAAATATGGAAGAGTATGTACCTACTACAACACCTACCATCAAGGCAAACATAAACCCACGAATCACTTCGCCACCAAATAGGAAGATGATGAAGATTACGAAGAATGTAGTAACAGAGGTATTCAAAGTACGGCTGAGCGTAGCATTGATGGCTTCATTTACTATTTCATTGATGGGTTTTCTGCGGCTGTGTGTGGCAAAATATTCGCGAATACGGTCAAATACAATAACGGTATCGTTGAGCGAATAACCGATAACCGTAAGTAGGGCCGCAATAAAGGCTTGATCTATTTCGAGGCTAAAGGGTAAAAAGCCATGAAGCAACGAAAAGAGCGACAATACCACAAGCACATCGTGGAAGGCTGCGGTTACAGCTCCTAAGCTAAACTGCCATTTGCTAAAGCGTATCAATAAGTACAAGAAAATAATGATAAGCGAGAATATAATGGCGTAAACAGCTGATTCTTTGATGTCATCAGCTATGGTAGGCCCTACTTGGCGCTCTGCAATGATTCCTACCTCATTATCGCTGTTGTTGAAATCTTCAAATTTCAGAGGATTGACAAAGAATGATTCGCTACCTTTATATAAAATGTTTTTGATTTCATCTTCAACCGCTGTTCCTGTTTCGTTGATTTTGAATTTGGTGGTGATGACTACTTGGTTATTTGCTCCAATTGTTTTTACTGAAGGCATCACATTGTTTCCATTTTCATCTATAAATAATTCTCCTAATGCTTTTTGAACATCCACAGTATTTACGGGCTGGTCGTATCGCACTTGGTACGTTCTACCTCCTACAAAATCAACTCCAAAATCCAAACCTCTAGTAAACAGTGAGGCTACTCCAATTAGGATTACAACGCTCGAAGCAGTATAAGCAATTTTCTTTTTGCCAATAAAATCAACCGAAAAGTTTGAAAACAAATTAGCGGTTGTTTTACTGCTAAAGGTGATGTTTTTCTTTCTATCGGCTCTCCATTCAAATATCAATCTGGTGATGAAAATAGCTGTAAATAGCGAGGTAAATATACCGATGATTAAAGTGGTGGCAAATCCGCGGATGGGGCCTGTACCAAATGCGTAAAGGATAAAGCCAGTAAGCAAAGTAGTAACGTTGGCATCAATAATAGCAGAATAGGCGGCCTTGTATCCGTCTTTTATGGCCAGTTTTAATCCTTTGCCTGAGGCTAATTCTTCACGAATACGTTCGTAAATAATTACGTTGGCATCTACCGACATACCTATGGTAAGCACTATACCCGCTATACCAGGCAATGTGAGCACTGCACCCAAGGATGCCAAAAGTCCAAATACAAAGAAGATATTTACAATCAATGCAACATTACTTGCCAAACCTGCTCCTTGATAATAGAAAATCATATAAAGCAAAACAATTAACAAGGCAATGGCAAAAGAATACATACCTGCTTGAATCGATTCTTTACCTAAAGATGGGCCTACAACGTCTGCTTGAACTATACGGGCGGGGGCTGGTAATTTACCTGCTTTGAGTATGTTGGCCAAATCTTGTGCCTCTTGTATGGTAAAGTTACCTGTGATCTGTGTACGACCACCTGGTATTTCACCTTGTACGGTAGGAAAGCTGTAAACCAAATTATCCAACACCACGGCTACACTTCTCTTGGGCTCTTGTTCCGATGCTTCTTTGGTGAGTTTTTGCCATTTTTGAGCACCCACAGCATTCATGGTCATATTTACCAAGGAACGGTTGCGTTCGTCAATATCTTGGCGGGCATCAGTAATTACATCGCCTGCGAGGTCTGGTCTATTCTCACGATTGCCTTTGATGGCAAGTAAGTATAATGTTTGGTTTTGGCCCTCGGGCTTAGCGCTCCACAAGAATTTTACGTATCTTTTATCGGCTGGTATAAGCGATTTGATTTGCGACATGCGCAGGTATTTATTTACCTTGGCAGTATCTTTTACTTGTGCGGCACCTACTATAGGACCAGGTATGGCGCGGTTGGTATTAAAATCATAATAAGGAAAGAAAATGTCAATCAAGGGATTGAATTGGTCTTCAGCGTTAGAGGTGTCAGATTCTGATGCTTTGGCCAAAGCACTTTCTACATCGGAAGCGCTGGTGTCGCTATCAGAGGCCATTGTATCGGCTTCGTTTTCGTCTATTGATTTAATATTCAATACATCTGAAGCGGCTGTTTCGATTTTATCAGCATCGCTTTCTGATTTTTCAGCAGATTTAGGCCTTTCTAAAGTATTTCTGAGTTTTTCATTTGCATTAAAAATAAACTCTAGAAACTCGGCTCCATCATATAGGTTCCAAAATTCAAGTTCAGCTGTGCTTTGAAGTAGCTTTTTAACCCTTTCTGGGTCTTTGATACCAGGCAACTCAACAAGTATTCGACCAGAATTTTCTAATTTTTGAAGATTGGGTTGTATCACACCAAATTGGTCGATACGCGCACGAAGTACAGTGTATACATTATCAATAGCAGCTTCTACTTCTTTGCGCAATTCTTCCTGAATATTCTCATTATCGGCATTAAAACCAAGGCGGTCGTTCAATAACTTGGTGCCAAATAAGTCGGCATCGCTATATTTTGCTTCTGGCTTTTTGGTTTTAATTACCTTATCCAATTCAGCAAAAAAGAGATTTGCATAATTATCTTGAGAATTTCTAAGGTTTTTGTCGGTTTCATTGAGTGCCTCTACTAAGATGGGGTTGTTGCGGTCGGCAGATAATTCGCGTATGATATCGCGCACGGCCACTTCCATGATTACGTTCATACCCCCTTTTAGGTCAAGGCCCAAATTGATTTCTCTTTGTTTTACTTCTGCATAAGTAAACTTTTTGAGCCCTACGTTGTACACTTCTTGGGTGGCCATAGAGTCAAGATAGGCTTGTTCTGCCTCGGCATTGCCTTGGCCATGTTCACTGGCTTTTTTGGCTACATTAGAGCTTACCCATGTGAATGATAGGGTGTACAAACAGGCAATGGCAAACGCTACGGCAAAACCACCGATGAGTCCTTTGTTTTGCATTACTTCAATTTAAAATTTATAGGCTTTTAATAAACGCGCAAATATAGAACAAGCGTTATATTGACAAACCCCATTCGTGCATCTATTGTAAAAAGTTACAAAAACTTAAACGAATGGGCTGTAAATTGTCAATATATCTTACATTTTACTTATTCAATTCTGGCTTGGGCTTCTACTACCGCTAAGGTGGTGGTATTTACAATTTCGCGCACGGTGCTTCCCATTTGTAATACGTGTGCACTTTTGCGCAAGCCTATTAATAATGGACCAATTGCCTCTACTGAGCCAAAGCTTTGTAGCATTTTGTATGCAATATTACCGGCAGAAAGATTTGGGAATATCAATACGTTAGGTCGCTTACCTACGAGTTTACTAAAGGGAAATTGTTCTTTTAATTGTTCATTATCGAGTGCATAGTTGGCTTGCATTTCGCCATCTACAATCATTTCTGGATATTCTTTTCTGAGTATGTTTACGGCTTCACCCATTTTTTGCGCCAAGCGTCCTTTGTGCGATCCAAAGTTGCTGAAGGATAGCATGGCTACACGTGGCTGTACATTTATTCTATCTAACGTTTGTGCTGTACTCAGGGCTATTTGCGCTATTTCTTCGGCTGTAGGATTTTCGTTGATGGTGGTATCGGCCACAAATAGGGGTCCGCGCTTGGTGAGTAATATGTAAAGTCCAGCTACGATTCCATCTTTTTCTTTGGGTCCTATGATTTCAAAAATAGGTTTTACTGCTGCTGGATACTTGATGTTTTGTCCGGTGATAAATACATCTGTTTCGCCTTGATCAAGCATCATATTGCCATAATAATTGCGTTGTTCCATGAATTTTCGCGCCTCAAAAAGTGTGATTCCTTTGCGCTCGCGTCGTTTCCAATAGATTTGTGCGTAGGCTTCTACTTGGGCTTCGTTGGCTCTTGGATCTATTATTTGCACATCTTCTATACCGAGCTGATACTCCTCAATCATGGAGCGTATTTTCTTTTCATTGCCCAATAATATAGGTATAGCAATGCCTTCATCTTTTAATATTTGAGCGGCTTTGAGTACACGATAGGTATCGCCATCGGCAAAAACTACTTTTTTGGGGTTGGTTTTTGCCTTTGCAATGGCCAGGCGTATAAATTTATCATCGCGGCCTAATCTTGTAAACAAAGCTTCGCGATAGGCTTCAAAATCAGTGATGGGTTTTTTGGCTACGCCACTCTCCATAGCTGCTTTGGCTACCGCAGGTGCCACGGTGGTTATCAGTCGGGGGTCAAAGGGCTTAGGAATGATGTAATCTCTTCCAAAGCTGATGCTTTTTTGATTGTAGGCAATATTTACCAGCTCGGGCACAGGTTCTTTTGTGAGCTGTGCAATGGCTCTTACGGCTGCTAATTTCATGGCATCGTTGATAGAGCTGGCACGCACATCTAATGCCCCACGAAAGATGTATGGAAAGCCGAGCACGTTGTTTACTTGGTTCGGATTGTCGCTTCGGCCTGTAGCTACTATCACATCTTTGCGGGCTGCTTTGGCCTCTTGGTAAGCTATTTCTGGATCAGGATTGGCCAATGCAAATACAATAGGATCTTTTGCCATACTTTTTATCATGGCTTTGCTCATGATGTTTCCTTTTGATAAACCTACAAACACGTCGGCTCCTACCAGTATTTCTTCTAAAGTTTCTATATCGGTCTCATTTACAAAGTGGAGCTTTTCGGGTGATAATTCGGTACGGTGGTGGTTTATAACTCCTTTGCTATCTAGCATGTAGAGGTTTTGGCGCTTTACACCCAATTGCTCATACAATAGTGCGCATGAAATAGCACTTGCTCCAGCGCCATTGAATACAACTTTTATCTCGCCTATCTCTTTTCCTGTTATCTCCAGCGCATTGAGCAATGCCGCACCGGTAATGATTGCAGTGCCATGCTGGTCGTCGTGCATGATGGGTATGTCGAGCTCTTCTCTAAGTCTGCGTTCTATTTCGAAGCATTCGGGTGCTTTTATATCCTCTAAGTTGATGCCGCCAAAGGTGGGCGACATGATTTTTACGGTTTCAATAAATTTCTCAGGATCTGTTGTATCTAGTTCTATATCAAATACATCTATATCGGCAAATATCTTGAAGAGCACTCCTTTTCCTTCCATTACAGGTTTTGAAGCCAAAGCTCCAATATTTCCCAACCCTAAAACGGCTGTTCCGTTGGATATTACGGCTACTAGGTTTCCTTTTGCCGTGTAGTTATATGCAGTATTGGGGTCTTTCTCTATCTCTTTGCAGGGTTCGGCTACACCAGGCGAATAAGCAATGGATAAGTCACGCTGACTATTACTTGGCTTGGTAGGTATTACTTCAATTTTTCCGGGCCTACTGCCTTCATGGTATTCGAGTATGTCTTTTCTCAGGAGTTTTTCTTTTTTCATTTTGGTTTTTTTAAAAAAAAAGCGAACCACAAAGGTATTTGATAAACCAAGAATGCCTTGTGAGACCAATTTGTATAAATTAAAGATTCCGATTTCATGTATTTAAAATAGGTCTATCGTGTGTTTTTATTGCAAAAACATACCCTAAGGGGTGCAAATGCTTCTATATTTAAATTAAATATACCTAAAAGGGTATGAAATATAAAAAATAAAGAAAATTATACCCT
>CAYZUZ010000085.1:0-5956 GCA_964481795.1 uncultured Cryomorphaceae bacterium | reverse complement strand
GAGGAGTTGATGGTGCTAAGCGGATTTTTGATTTCGTGGGTAATCATCGACAACAAATTGTCTTTGAGCTGATTGAGATTTTCTTCTTTTTGCAGTTGTTTTTTCAGTTGAAAGTAGTTTACCTCGCTGTTGGTATTGTCGCGTCCTATCAGCAGCTTTTCTGTACTGTCGTCGGCCGCGTAAATATTTGTAATGCCAAACTCAATGACCATGCCCCTAGGTTCAAAACTATGGGCTAAATGAGCCATTACTACAGTGTCTGCCGCCAAATGAGGCGGGGAAAGCCCATGAAGCGAAAAGCAGCGTTAAAAGTCTGATTTACAATGTTTTCCAAGCTATAGCCCAGTTTTTCTTCCAAAGAGTACGACGCATGCTTTATCTCATCCTCAGCGCTGAGTATAAGAATGAAATCTTGAGAGTTAGCCAATAAATTTTTGAAATAGTAATCTTCCACTCGTTTTTTTTAATAAATAAAGTTAGGAGTTGAAAAATGGCCAACTCAACCGTATGGTTTACAATTATGGGTCGTTTATACAAGGTGGGTCTCAGTCTATTGCCACACCTTGTGCTTAGCCATTCTATTTTTGAGAATATGCTTTATAAGGCCACTTACAAAGAACAAAACAGCGGAACATCAAACGTATAAAGCGCATAAAAATAATAGCTTGATTTATTTAATACGACTAAGCAATCTCAGCAAATATTCAGGTTTTTTCAGAGCAAACATAAGCGTTTTTGCAACGATTCATAATCATTGGGAATGCATCTCTTTTTAAGAAAGCAAGGGCCTTGTTGTTTTAAATAGGGAAAAATCAGGTTTTGTGATTATAAATCGCATCATCTGAAACGCTTTTTAAAAGGAGACTTACCAAAGTGCTTGTGGGCATCGGCCGAAGGTGCAGACTTGAAATAAGCGAAATAACACAAGGGCTTAAAAAATGAGATAAATCCTTTAAAAACTCCTAATCTCTGTCGCATTGCGGCATCATTCAAAAAGCCATGTTTACATTTGTCGGTATTAAACACCGCATCTTATGGATACCCACCAACAAATCCAAGAACGCATAGAAAAGCTCAAGGCCAAATACGAGGCTTCGGGCCAAGATTTAGTGGCTTTTCTTGATGGTTTGCTCTTTGCCGATTATCTTACCTATTGGGATTATATACACCTCGATACCCTGCTGAGTTTGCAAAACCCACGAACGGCTATCCCCGATGAGAAAATATTCATCATGTACCACCAAATCACGGAGCTTTATTTTAAGCTAAGTCTTTGGGAAATAGAACAAATAGCCACGTTGAAGAACGATGAAAGTGAGGTTTTTTTGATCAAACTCGACCGCATCAACCGGTATTTCGATGCGCTTACGCACTCCTTTGGCGTGATGGAAAAAGGCATGGACAGAGCCCAATTTCTCGACTTTCGCTTGGCTCTTATTCCGGCATCGGGTTTTCAAAGTGCCCAATACAGGATGATAGAAATGGGCGCTACGGATATGTACAATCTCGTAGATAAAGACAAACGCCCCACACCGGTAGATAAAAACTCGAGTTTGGATCAAATGTATGAATACATCTACTGGAAAAATGGAGCCACGATTGAAGCCACAGGCGAAAAAACCTTGACCCTAAAACAGTTTGAAGAAAAATACTTTGAAACCTTTATGGCTACTGCCCGCAAATATCAACACAGCAATCTTTGGCGTGTTTTTTTGCGAATGGATTGGAGCGACGAAAGTCGTGAACTTGCCGTGAATGCTCTGAGAAAATTAGACCTCAACGTAAACGTATTTTGGCCTTTACAACACTACAAAACCGCTGTAGCCTACCTGGCCAAGCGTCCGCATGACATAGCTGCTACGGGAGGCACCAATTGGCAGAAATATTTACCCCCACGTTTTCAAAAAAGAATATTTTACCCCGAATTGTGGACCGAAACCGAGAAAGAAGAATGGGGAAAATCGTGGGTAGAGGGCGTGTTGAAAGAAAATAGCTAGTAGATTTTTTTAAGCAATCATTTTTGAAAAAGAAGAAAGCCTTTTGGCAAAAAAAGAGATATTGGGCCATTGCATTGGCCTTGTTGAGTGGAATCGCATTTATAGTGCTTACCGATAGCCTACAGAATCAGGAGCAGGCAGAGGAGTACGAGGAAGTGGAAGAGTTAGTGCCGGAAGTGCCGCGCAGATTTCACTACGGACTCGACCTAAACGATTACGATACAATTACTTATAAGGTAAAGTCGGGCGACAACCTCGGGAGCATCTTGGTGTATCAAGGTTTAGCACCGCTCAAAGTGCATCAGTTGTTTGAAAAAACACGGGTACAATTCGACCCCAAAAACCTGAATATCGGTCAGCAACTCACTTTTTTTAAACCTAAAAATGCAGATTCCTTGGTAGATTATTTTGTGTTGGAGGTATCAGCATTAAAAACAGTTACCTTTGCCACAGGCGATTCGCTTTACGCACTTGTGCAAGAAAAAGAATATGTTATTGTAGAAAAAACTGCCTCCGCGGCCATTCAAAATTCACTTTATGTAGACCTCACTACTCAAGGAGTGCCCGCAGCCGTGGTGGTAAGTCTGGCCGATTTATATGCTTGGTCTATCGACTTTTTCAAGGTTCAAAAAAACGATTCGATACGCTTAATATACGAAGAGAAAATTCTAGATGACACCTTGGTTTATGGTACTGGTCGCATTTTATCGGCCTCTTTTTATCACAAAGGCAAGCATCATTATGGTTTCTACTTTAAACCTGAGGGTCAAAAATTAGGGGGTTATTACGATGAAGAGGGCAATGCACTCAAAGCCATGTTTTTAAAAGCTCCGCTCAACTTTTTTCGCATATCGAGCAGGTACAATTTGAGGCGTTTTCATCCGGTTTTAAAAACCAACAGACCTCACCTAGGCACCGATTATGCTGCACCTACAGGCACACCCATAATGAGCACTGCTAATGGGGTTATTGAAGCTATAGGCTATACCTCCGGCAATGGCAATTATGTAAAAGTAAAACACAACAGCACCTACAGCACCCAATACCTACACATGAGCAAATTTGCCAAAGGCATGAAAAAAGGTCGCAGCGTAAGTCAAGGCGAAGTAATAGGCTATGTGGGCAGTACAGGCCTAGCCACAGGACCACATGTGTGCTACAGATTTTGGAAAAATGGCAAACAAATAGATCCATTGAGCATGACCATGCCCAATACCGAGCCTATAGATTCAAAATACAAAGAAGCCTACGTGAAAGAAATGAATCGTCTTAAAAAATTGCTGCTTAACACGAAAACGTAAGGCTTAGGAATTTTGCTTTGCAAACACCAAGTCTAATAAACGAAGCTGAATACGCACTTGGCCATTCCAATGGTTTTCTTCGAGGTGGTAAGCTATGTGGAATTTTTCGCCTGCTAAGAGCTTTTCGCTGTGTTCGGCCATGCCAAAACCCACACACTCCATTACCTCGCCCGTGTGTTCGTCAAAAGCCATTAAGCGCAAGTGCTCCTGCGTGCCACCTATGATTTTGGTGCCTTCAGTAGCTTTTAAATTACGTGTAATGAATACCGGATTCATATTGCCTGGACCAAAAGGACCCAACTGCTTGAGAATGCGCATGAATTTTGGGGTAATATCTTCAAAAGCCAATTGACCATCAATGAAGAGTTTAGGGCTTTTTTGATCGGGTGTAATTCTCTTGGCGACCTCTTTTTCAAAAAGTTGGCAAAATGCCTCAAAACGATCTTCGCTTACGCTGAGCCCAGCGGCAGCCATGTGTCCACCAAATTGTATCATCTCGTAGCTACAAGCATCCAAGGCCTCATACAAGTTAAAACCCTCAACCGAGCGACCGCTTGCCGCGTAATAACCCTTGTTTTTGGTAAAAACCAAGGTCGGTTTATAAAAAACCTCCACCAAGCGCGAGGCTACTATACCTATAACGCCCTTGTGCCAATCGCTGCTATGCACAATGGTGGCTGCCGAATCGGGTGTATCTTGACTCATTACCTGCCTTATGGCCTCTTCAGTGATGCTTTTGTCGAGCACTCTACGGGTCATGTTTTGATCTTGCAGTGCTTGCGCCAATTCCTCTACTTCGTTTTCATCTGTGCTTATAAGCAGCCTTACCGCCACTTCACCATGCTTAATGCGCCCCGCGGCATTGATGCGTGGCCCAATGGAAAAAACCAAATCCTCGATGCTAGTAATGTTTTTCTTACCTGCTAATTCAGTCATTTTGTTTATTCCTGGGCGTTTTTGCTTCAGTAATTCTTGCAGACCTTGCATGGCCAAAATTCTATTTTCGCCTGTAATATCCACTATATCTGCCCCAATACTCAAGGTGAGCAAGTCAAGCTGATCGTAAAGCCATTCTTTGGGATGATTATGCGCATCACCTATGGCTTGGCACAATTTAAAACCCACTCCGCAGCCACTTAGGTGTTTATAAGGATACTCGCAATCTGTACGCAAGGGGTCAAGCACAGCATTGGCAGCAGGCAGTGTAGCACCCGGCTGGTGGTGGTCGCAAATAATGATTTTTAAGCCCAAAGATTGGGCATAATCTACCACCTCGTGCCCTTTGATGCCGCAATCTAAAGCTATTACTAGGCTACAATTATTTTGCAAGGCATAATCCATACCCGCTTTAGATAGGCCATAGCCTTCGGTGTATCTATCGGGTATATAGGTTAAAAAATTAGGATAAAAGTTTTTGAAGTAGGATGACATCAAAGCTACGGAGGTGGTGCCATCTACATCGTAATCGCCAAAAAAGAGTATTTTTTCTTTGCCATCAATAGCTTTGCGCACGAGTGCCACGGCTTGGTCCATATCCTTCATGCTAAGTGGTGGGGGCAATGATTCCAAGCCTGCTCTAAAGAAGAATTTGGCCTCTTCAAAAGTGCTGATGCCCATACGCGCTAGTAAAGTGGCAAATAGCTCATGTACTTGCAATACCTCTTGCAAGTGCTGTACTACGGCAGCTGAGGGGTTTTCTTTAAAGGTCCAAACGGGTTTTTTCTTCAGCATGAGATGGTAATTTGGCAAGCGGCCAAATGTAAAGATTACCTGTAGAATAAAAAAGACCTGATTAAAAAGAGTCTAGAAAAAATAAAGACCTATGCAAAGAAAAAAAAGAAAACAAAAATCACATCGATAATCAAAACGGTTGAGTTTGTTTTTGGGCTCTCAATCTTAGCAGCTAAAAATGATTTGCATACAACTTGCCTGTATAGAGACCATTACAGCATACTACAAGGCGTCATTTCCAAAGTAGATGTTTTGGTGCATTTAGAAGCATCTTCCGGGTCGCATGGCGTGCAAAAGAAGCTTTCAGGGGACTCTACGCCTGGGTCACACCCCTGCTCACAATTACTCATGCAAGTAGTGATACGACCATTCACTAGGGCTACATTCCCTACCCTATCTACCATAAAAATGGATTTTGTATTGCCATCTTGGCTTATTCCTTTGGCATAAAAAGCGTAAGAAGAAGTAGATTCCATATAGTTTGAATCCAGAGACCAGCTCTCGTACACAAGATTGGTATCGTAGGTTTTATTTAAATAATCTTGAAAAAAACTTTCAGATATAGGTACAGTATCCTCCTCGCAAACGATTGCCCAAGTGAAAGCCTCACCCTTAACGGCTGTTTCGGTTTCCACAGCTTCTTCTATATCAGAAGCTTGCTTGCAAGCGGCTAAACCAATGCCTATTGATACAAGGGTAAAAAACAAATTTTTCATGTGAACAAGTATGAATGGTGAATTAAAAATACCGGACAAACCTAAAAAAAAAATGACTTATGCAAGCCTTCAAATGTTAAAGTTTAAAATTTATCAATCATACTTTTCAACTATACTGTTCAAAACCTCTACAAAAGCCCTTGCATACTGCATAACTTATAGTAATACCCTTGCTGGGCTAGGAGTTCTTCGTGTTGTCCTATTTCTACTA
>CAYZUZ010000084.1:0-5973 GCA_964481795.1 uncultured Cryomorphaceae bacterium | reverse complement strand
GGTATAAAAATAAAAGGTCTTGTTTGTAGAAATTTTACTCAAAAAGGCTCTCGCTCAGGCAAAGATGAACATCTGATTGATTTTTTTAAAGAAAATAATACCTTAGCCATTAGCGATGTGGATACTAGAGCCCTCGTGAGACACATACGTAAAAATGGAGCTATGAACGCCTTGCTAAGTACTGAGGTTGAAAAACTTGAGGAGCACAAAAAAATGTTATCACAAGCTCCTTCCATGAAGGGATTAGAACTTTCAAGTAAAGTAAGCTCTACCAAAGCCTATTTTTTTGGCGATGAAAATGCCACTTACAGAATTGCAGCTATAGATTTTGGTATTAAAAAAAATATATTGAGATCGCTAGCAGAGCACGATTGCTACATCAAGGTTTTTCCTAGTAATGCCACTGCCAAAGAAATTCAAGAATGGGATAGCCATGCCTATTTTTTTAGTAATGGTCCTGGCGATCCCGGAGCTATGATGGATAGTCTTGATACCATCAAAGCATTAATTCAAGAGGGAAAACCAACTTTTGGTATTTGTCTCGGACACCAACTTATTGCATTAGCTAGTGGACTATCCACCTTCAAAATGCACCATGGCCACAGAGGAATAAATCATCCGATCATGAATATTGACTCCGGTAAAGGCGAAATAAGTTCACAAAATCATGGCTTTGCTGTAGTAAAGCATCACCTTGAACAGCACAGTGAAATAGAATTGACCCACGAACATCTGAATGACAACACAGTAGCTGGCTTGCGATTGAAAAATTACCCATGCTTTTCTGTTCAATATCACCCTGAGGCTGCACCAGGCCCCAACGATGCCAAGTATCTTTTTGATGAGTTTATTGATTTGATTAAGAAATCATTGTAATTTTAAAGTAAAACAATTAACCTAAGTAATATATTCCCACATTATGTCAATTATCACCAATATCCACGCCCGACAAATCCTCGATTCAAGAGGAAACCCAACTATTGAAGCAGAAGTATTAACAGACACAGGTGCCTTTGGCCGCGCTGCTGTTCCCTCAGGTGCGTCTACAGGGGTTCATGAAGCTGTAGAGCTGCGCGATGGAGACAAATCTGTGTACCTAGGTAGGGGAGTTTTAAAAGCAGTAGATCACGTAAATGGTGAAATAGCTGAGGAAATTTGTGGCTACGATGTTACCAATCAAGCCGATATAGATAAAATAATGATTGAGCTTGATGGCACCGAAAATAAAGGGCGCTTGGGAGCAAATGCTATTCTGGCTGTGAGTATGGCTGTAGCCAAAGCTGGCGCTCAGCATACAGGTTTGCCTTTGCATCAGTATATTGGTGGTGTATCGGCTCGTACACTTCCCGTACCCATGATGAATATACTCAATGGAGGTTCTCATGCGGATAATTCTATTGATTTTCAAGAATTTATGGTAATGCCTTTTGGCGCAGAATCCTTCTCACAAGCGCTTCGAATGGGTACAGAGGTATTTCATCATCTCAAAAATGTACTCAAAGAAAAAAATTATTCTACCAATGTGGGCGACGAAGGTGGTTTTGCCCCCAATATCAAATCCAATGAGGAAGCCATTGAAATAGTGCTTAAAGCTATAGAAAGAGCTGGCTACCGCCCAGGCGAAGATATTTACATCGCTATGGATGCGGCTGCCTCTGAATTTTATATCAAAGAAGAAGAGGTATACCACTTCAAAAAATCTTCAGGTGATAAATTGAATCGCAATGAAATGGTAGACTACTGGAAAACCTGGGCCAATAAATATCCTATTATTTCTATCGAAGATGGGTTAGATGAAGATGATTGGAAAGGTTGGAACTTATTGACTCAAGCCATTGGGAAGCAAGTACAGTTGGTAGGCGACGATTTATTTGTAACCAACGTAAAAAGATTGAGCAGGGGTATTCAAGAGCATACAGCCAATAGTATTTTGGTAAAAGTAAATCAAATTGGTTCGCTTACAGAAACCATAGCTGCCGTAGATATGGCACATAGAGCCTCATATACAAGTGTAATGAGTCATCGCAGTGGCGAAACAGAAGATTCAACTATTGCAGACTTAGCAGTAGCTTTAGGCACAGGCCAAATCAAAACTGGTTCGGCATCGCGCTCTGATCGTATGGCTAAATACAACCAACTACTTAGAATCGAAGAAATGTTGGGCGACAGTGCCTACTTTCCCGGAAAAAACTTTAAATTCCTCAAATAAGTTTATATAAATTCACAACAATCAATACAAAATGGATAAATTAAAAGAACACTTTGCTACGAGAATAGACCCCCATGTAAAAAAAGTAAAAGACTTTGTTGCCACGCATGGCGATACCAAAGTAGCTGATATTACCATTGCGCAAATGTATCAAGGTATGCGCGGCATGCCAGCTTTGATTTACGAAACCTCGAAGTTAGATTCAAGCGAAGGCATCCGCTTCCGTGGTTACTCTATACCTGAGTTACAAGAAAAGTTGCCTAAATACCCAGGGGGTAATCAACCACTGCCAGAGGGTATTTTTTACCTCATGCTTATGGATGAACTCCCAACCGATGAGGATGTACGCAGAATGAGCAACAACTGGGTGCGCAGATCTACCGTGCCACCACACGTATTTAAGGTCATTGATGCATTGCCTATACATGCCCATCCTATGACTCAGTTTATTGCTGCTATCAACGCTCTACGCACTGAATCGGAGTTTCAAAAAGCCTACAGAAATGGTGTGAGCAAAAAAGAGTACTGGGAAAGCACCTATGAAGATGCCATGAACCTCATAGCCCGCCTACCTCGTGTAGCGGCTTACATCTACCGCAGAACTTTCCGCAATGGCGACCACATAGAACCCGATCCAAAATTAGACTGGTCAGCAAATTTTGCCCATATGCTTGGCTTTGATAATGAGCAGTTTTATGAGTTGATGCGTTTGTACCTTACCATACATGCCGACCACGAAGGGGGCAACGTATCGGCACATGCCATACGCTTAGTTGGCTCTGCCCTTAGCGATCCTTACCTTTCATTTACCGCAGGTATGGCAGGTTTAGCGGGACCATTACATGGGCTTGCCAATCAAGAAGTTATTCGCTGGACTTTGGACATGAAAAACGAACTAGGCGGTGGACTACCCTCTAAGGAAGATATCGCTGAATATGTGCGCAAAACCTTGAGCGAAGGCAAAGTAGTACCTGGTTTTGGTCATGCAGTATTGCGCAAAACAGATCCACGATACACAGCACAACGCGAATTTGCCTTGGAGCATATGCCTCACGATCCTTTGTTCCTTACCATAAGCCGCGTGTATGAAGTGGTGCCTGATATTTTAGAAGCTACAGGCAAGGTTAAAAATCCTTGGCCCAACGTTGATGCTCACTCAGGACAATTGCTTATGTATTACGGTTTGGTAGAGTATGATTTCTACACTGTACTATTTGGAGTTTCCAGAGCATTAGGTACTATGGCTAGCCTAATTTGGGATAGAGCCCTTGGCTTCCCCTTAGAGCGCCCAGG
The DNA here is from genome assembly GCA_964481795.1 of uncultured Cryomorphaceae bacterium. GTDB lineage: Bacteria > Bacteroidota > Bacteroidia > Flavobacteriales > Schleiferiaceae > CAYZUZ01. The sequence continues at coordinate 2,471 of CAYZUZ010000084.1, read as the reverse complement.
ATCTACTACTACTGAAATTTTGATGGAAAAATACGCAAAATAATGTAGTGCGAAACTCGCAATAATATAAAAACCGCCTTTATCCATTTAGACAAAGGCGGTTTTTTTATGTATCAAAAAAATAAGCGAAGCCGGAAGCTTTATGCTACGTACATCACCTCTTTTACAGCTTGAATTATTTGACCAGGTTGTGGCAAAAAGGCTTCTACCAACGTAGGCGCATAAGCCATAGGTGTATCTTTAGTGGTTATCCTGCGTATGGGTGCATCCAAATAATCAAAAGCCAAACGCTGTACGGCAAAGGCAACTTCCGTAGCTATACTGCCCAAAGGCCAAGCCTCTTCAATTACCACCAAGCGATTGGTTTTCTTTACCGATGCAATTACTGTATCATAATCAATAGGACGTACCGTGCGCAAGTCGATAATCTCACAAGAGATTCCCTCTTTTTCTAGCTCATCAGCAGCAGCAAAAACCGTTTTCATAATCTTGCCAAAGCTCACCAAGGTTACATCGCTCCCTTCGCGTTTTATATCGGCCTTGCCTATAGGTAATATGTATTCCTCCTCAGGCACCTCGCCTTTATCGCCATACATCTGCTCACTTTCCATAAAAATCACAGGGTCATTATCGCGAATAGCCGCTTTCAAAAGACCCTTGGCGTCGTAAGGATTCGAGGGTACAATCACCTTCAAACCGGGGCAGTTGGCATACCAACTTTCAAAAGCCTGACTGTGCGTAGCCGCCAACTGTCCGGCACTAGCCGTAGGACCTCGGAACACGATAGGAACCTCCAATTGCCCACCACTCATTTGGCGCATTTTAGCTGCATTGTTGATGATTTGATCAATAGCTACCAGCGAAAAATTAAAAGTCATAAACTCAATGATAGGACGCAAACCATTCATGGCAGCCCCTACGCCAATACCCGCAAAACCTAATTCTGATATAGGCGTATCAATCACTCTTTTAGCACCAAACTCATCCAACATTCCCTTTGAAGCCTTGTAAGCACCATTGTACTCAGCCACCTCTTCGCCCATCAAAAATATAGATTCATCCCTGCGCATTTCCTCACTCATAGCCTCCGCTATAGCCTCTCTAAACTGAATAGTTCTCATGTATTGTTTACTTTTATAATCATTGTAATACGAATGGCAAAAATAACCTAATCCAACTATTATTTACAGATTTTTTTGGGCGCCAAAATCCGCCTCCGGGCACTAGCTGCCTTGTGGGGTAGCTACGCAGCCAAGGTCGGCTAAGGAGCTTCTTGCAGTCGCTCTTATCCTCCCGGCTGCTGAGCACCCCACCGCAGCAGGCTAGTTGCCCTACATCGGGGCGCGGGGCGGTGCTAAAAAGAGAGGTTTTTCCCTGTATAAAAAACATAAACCATTCACCAACAGCTACCTTAAACAGGCATTAAAAGTTGCCATTTAAATTGGCAGATAATGCAATACAAGAAAAGATCGAAACCCTAGTTGAATAGATATTGACTAAAAAAGCTCAAGACCATTTAGCAAATACAAAAGACATAAAAAACCAAATAGATCAATGGGTTTATCAACTTTGCGATTTGACGGAAGAAAAAATAAAAATCATTGAAAATGGATGAATCCATTAAAATATATCCAATGTCCATTCATACCCCACGGTTTAAACCGTGGGCTATGATTATCAGAATGCTCAAACCAAACCATTTTAATGGTTTTTGTTTTTTGCACAGACTTTACAAACAAAAAAGTTGAAGTCAATTTTGTGGTATTTTTGGGTTTTGGTAGAATCCGAACCTAAATGTAATGATGAGAAAAAAAATAGGAATATTATTGGCACTTTTGGCTTTAGGCGACTCTTTTGGTCAAAACCAAGAAGGTTTCAGAGAGTTGTGCGTAATAAATTTATTAGGAGCAAAAGTCTATGAAAAACCAAATTTCAATTCAAAAGTCTTAACTAGATTACAAGTTGGTGAAATGATTATGGTCGAAAATTTGAATAGCAAAATTGACAGTTTAATAATTGGAAAAGGTTTTTCATTAAAGGGATTTTGGATTAAACCCAAAACATATAATGGATTTGTTTTTAGCACAGACTTTACAAACAAAAAGGTTGAAGTTGGTATAAACCAACAAGGACAAGCATTTATCAATCTATTTGGAATTCTTTTAAATGAAAATATGGAAAAAGAAATTGTCAAAACAAATAATGGTGAATTTTCAAAATATTCTGAATACAAGTATTACGAAAATGGAACGTACTCGTGTACCATTTGGGATGGTTGTTTTAACCACAAATATAGATATGTTAACCTTGCATTAAACGAAGTATATCATCAAATGCTTAGTGATTATTGTGAACTGTTTATTGCGATAGATAGGAGCGAATTATATATTCCTGTATTTCAAGAAAAAACAGAAAATATATTAAAGTTTGAAGTATTGGTAAGCCCCCCAATTATTCGGACTTTTTACATT
>CAYZUZ010000083.1:0-6102 GCA_964481795.1 uncultured Cryomorphaceae bacterium | reverse complement strand
TGCGAAAATAGTGAGTAGCGTATCGCCACAAAAACTAAATTTGGGGTTGTGCTACTTTCATTAAAAACATAAAGCATAAGCATAAAAAATAGAAAATCATGAGGAACAAACTTGTGGAAAATTAAAAATGACCCTAGCAACTTAAAAAAGGATCAGACTTAAACATACACCTTTGTTTATCAGGGTTTTGAAAAATTTAATGTGGCAAGTTTTAGGGATTGAAAATTATAAATATTACGGAGCCTTTTTCGATCACTAAAGCCCACTTAAAAACACAAATACAAAATTGAAGTAAAATTTTAAGGATTAAGCCTTGTAACCGTACCTTAGAGCCATGAGTATGAAAAAAAACAAAGGCTTAGATACCAAGAATTTAGCGCAGCTAAATAGCCGAATAAAGCAGGCATTGACCAAGGAAAGAGGGAAAGCTTTGAATTACAAGCAAGTAGCCTCGCGCCTACAAATAAGCGACCGCAACGACCGCGAACGAGTAAAAATGGCACTAGAAATACTGGCACGCCATGAAGAAATAGAGATGCCCGAAAGAGGCAAATACAGATATGTAAGCTTAGGGCAATTGGTAGAAGGTCGCATAGATATGACCCAATCAGGAGCCGCTTACCTCATTACCGAAGGTGAAAATACCGAAGGAATTAAAGATGTATACATAAGCCCAAAACACTTAGGCAGAGCCCTTGATAAAGACTTGGTTCAAGTTCAATTATTTGATTTTGGTCGCGATAGCAAGCCTGCAGGCGAGGTAGTAGAAATTATAGAAAGAGCCAAAACAGATTTTGCAGGCATATTGGAAATTGTACCCAAAAAACATGCATTTTTAGTAGCCGATAGCCGAAAAATGCCTGTTGATATTTTTGTGCCTTTAGATAAAATAGGAGCGGCACAGCATGGCGACAAAGTAGTAGTAAAAATGCTCGACTGGCCCGAAGATGCGAAAAGTCCTATAGGTGAAGTAATTAAATTACTTGGCAAACCCGGAGAGCACGAAACTGAAATTCACAGCATACTGGCCGAATATGATTTGCCCTATGAATTTCCGGAGGTAGTAGAGCGCGATGCAGAGCATGTACCCGTGGAAATAAGCGATGCAGAAGTAAAAAAGCGTAGAGATTTTCGCAGCATACCTACCCTTACTATAGACCCTGTAGATGCCAAAGACTTTGATGATGCACTGTCTATCAGGCAATTGGAAAACGGACTTTTTGAAATTGGAGTACATATTGCCGATGTAACGCACTACGTACTACCAGGCAGCAAGCTGGAAGAAGAGGCTCAAAAACGGGCTACTTCGGTCTATTTGGTAGATAGAGTGGTGCCCATGCTACCCGAAAAACTCTCCAATCTTGTATGCTCACTGCGACCTAATGAAGAAAAATGCACCTTTTCGGCTGTATTTGAAATGGACATACAAGGCAAAGTGCATTCTGAATGGTTTGGACGCACATTGATCAACTCACAAAAAAGATTCACTTACGAAGAAGCGGGCGAAGTAATCAAAACGGGCACTGGCGATATGGTATTTGAGGTAACCACACTCAACAGCATAGCAAAAAATTTGAGAGCCAAACGCATGATGAATGGTGCCATTGCCTTTGACAAAAGTGAAGTTCGATTCCAACTTGATGAGAGTAACAAACCCATAGGAGTAACCCAAAAAATCATGGGCGATTCTAACCATTTGATCGAAGAGTTTATGCTGCTTGCCAATAGAAAAGTGGCCGAAATAGTAGGTAAGGTTGCCAAAGGCTCCAAAGAAAAGAAAACCATGGTGTATCGCATACACGACCAACCTGATCCCGAAAAACTCTTTGAATTACAGCGATTTGTAAACAAGTTTGGCTACAAAATAAACACCAGCAACCATTTAGAAACCTCGAAATCTATCAACAAAATGCTGGCCGAAGTGCAAGGCAAAGGCGAAGCCAATATGATAGAAACCTTGGCCATAAGAACCATGGCAAAAGCCGTGTACAGCACACAAAATGTAGGGCATTATGGCTTGGGATTTTCGCACTATACCCACTTCACCTCGCCTATTCGTCGCTACCCCGATATGATGGTGCATCGATTGCTTCAAATGCACCTCGATGGCAAGCCTGCTACCAACCCTACCGAATGGGAAGAGCTGTGCAAGCATTCATCTAACCGCGAAAAACTAGCCTCAGACGCGGAGCGATCCTCCATCAAATATATGATGACCGTATTTATGGCCGATAAAATAGGTCAAGTATTCGACGGAATCATCTCAGGAGTTACCGAATGGGGAGTATATGTGGAGTTGCGCGAAAATAAATGCGAAGGCATGATCAAACTACGTGATTTTCAAGGAGATTATTTTGATTATGATGCAGATAACTTCCGTGTAATAGGAAAAAGAACAGGAAAGGAATACCGCCTAGGAGATGAAATAACCATACGAGTAAAAAATGCAGATGTTGATAGAAAACAAATAGATTTTGTGCCTGAGTAATACCTGTACACACTACTTTTACCCACCGAAAGTGTAATACTTAACCTTTACATAAAATGGACACAGCTAGCGACAACAAAGCAAAAAAACTCGACCTCTTTATCATCATTTTAGGCGCTGCCGCATTGATTACGGCCATACTATTTGGCCTTGTATTAAAAAGCAACCCCATGGGCGAAACCATTTCGAACATAGCCTTTGCCGTGGGATTTTTAGCTTACATAGCCTATTCTTATTTGAGAAGTGCTGCTTATGAAAAAATCAAATTTCAGCAAGAACAAACCATTGAAGAGCGCAACAATGAAATACAAAATCTGAATGCGGAACTCGAAAAATCAAAGAAAGAAATCAGCTCCTTGAAATCAGAAGTAAGCAAAATGCAATCGGAACTGAAAAAATCTAAAGAAGAAGTTTCTTCGTTAAAGGCAGATTTAGCTCAAGCAGAGCAGCAAATTGCAGCGTTAAGCAAAGAAGATAAGTAAAAGAATTACAGAACATTACTCGCATTTTTAATTGAATGATTGAACTGGTTTTCTACGCCACTGTACTGGGTATTACCCTAAGTTTTATGGTAGGCCCTGTATTTTTTGTGCTGTTGGAAACCAGTATTACTAAAGGCGCTAGGCAGGCCATACAATTTGATTTAGGTGTTTTATTGGCCGATGTTATTTTTATAACCGTAGCCTATTTTGGATCAGAAGCCTTGCTCGAAGGTATACAACAGAGCAATGAACTCTATTGGCTAGGAGGCTTTATTATTTTTATTTTTGGTTTGTTTGGAGTAATACGCGCTCAATACAAAAAAAAGCTCAATCCTGTAACCTTTGAGTTCCAAGTAAAACCTGCTTCATGGTATTGGATGAAAGGTTTTTTGCTCAATTTTCTCAATGTAGGCGTACTTTTTTATTGGATTACAAGCATGATTATACTTAAAAATCGATACAGCGAACAGCCTACCTACGTGTTTATCTACTTTGCTATTACACTCATTGCTTACTTCATTACCGATTTACTAAAAATATTTTTTGCGCGAAAACTCAAAAATCTCCTCACAACCAAATCTTTATTAAACCTCGAAAAAATGGTAGGTTTTATCATGATGGCCTTTGGTATAGGCGTAGCCTTAAGAGGTATTCAGTAGACAATAATCCCAAAAACCAATCCTATAATATGACATTTTTGCAGGAAGTAGCTGAGCGTATTATAAAGCAACATGGCAATAAGTTGGAGGCAATTACTTTGATACTACCCTCTCAGAGAGCTTTGGTTTTTTTAAAGAAAAATATAGTAAAAATAATGGATAATCAGGCGATTATTGCTCCTGAAATGCTCACCATTGAAGATTGGATAGAAAAAATCACAAAACTCAAGCGCTGCATTGCTTTTGAAGCATTGGTCATGCTATACCAAGCCTACAAAACTGTAATGCCACAAGGAGACAATTTCGAAAGGTTTATGAATTGGGGGCCACCCTTGCTCAAAGATTTTGAAGAAGTAGCCTCCTTTAAAGCAGATGCAAAAGCTCTTTTTACCAATATAAAAGACATCATCGACTTACAAAAATGGAGTCCAGATAAACCTGAAAATCAAAGCTTATCGCAAAAATACTTGACTTTTTATGAAAATTTATGTCCCATCTATCAGCAATTTGAAATCTTACAACAAGAAAAAGAACTAGCTACAAGGGGGCTTATGCTGAAAAAAGCCAGCTTGCAATTGGGCGCTTACCTGCATCAGCAACCCAGCACTGATTACTATTTTATTGGTTTTAATGCACTGAGCGAGTCAGAACGCATTCTTTTTAAAACCACTTCCAATGCAAAAAAAGCCCACTTTTTAGCCGATGCTGATGCTTATTACCTCCACAATCCACATCAAGAGGCGGGTAGATTTTTGCGTCAGCTGAATGATGAAGGCATATATAAAAGCAGCGATTTTAAACAAGTTCAAAAAGCACTTGCACATAACCCCAAAAAAGTAGTACATCACAAAGCACCTGCTAAACACATACAAGGCAACATAGCCAATAAAATATTATCGGAATTGCTAAACAGAGGTATAGCGCCCGAAAAAATTGCTCTGGTGTTGATAGATGAATCTCTGCTTTTTCCATTGTTGGGCTCATTGCCCAATAACCTACAGGATTTAAATATCACTATGGGACTCCCCCTGAGCGAATTACCTCTTTTTCAATGGGTAATGACATACATAAGACTATGGGAGAGCAACAAACCCAAGGCCAAGAGTCTGTACTATCAGGATGTGGAAAGACTGCTTACCCAAACTGCCTCGCAGTTGTTTTTTGATGCCAAAAACCTGAATAATTTATTGGCCTATATTAGGAAAAACAACTTGATTAGAGTGCCACAAAAAACGATAACTGAATTCTTAGGCAATGCTGAAATATTCACACTGGAGCAAGAGGATCAACTGATAGACAAACTTCTGCAAATTTTTCTGCCCTTGCGCGATCATGCTGGCCCAGCAGACATTATGCAAAGCGAACAAATTTTTCTGCTGTGCAGCGTTTTTGAAAAATTGAAGGCAGATATACAATGGCTTCCTGAAGAAGAATTGAGCATCAAAGCCTATAAAAAATTATTTTTGGCTGCTGCTGCTGAGCAAAAACTTGATCTAAGAGGAGAGCCGTTGAAAGGCATACAACTTATGGGAATGCTAGAAACCAGGCTCTTAGACTTCCCTTATCTCATCATGCTTTCTGTAAATGAAGATTTGCTGCCTGCTGCCCGCAAATATCAATCATTGATTCCTCATGATGTAGCTATGCACTTTAATCTACCCGACTACAGCTATCAAAATGCCATCTATGCGTACCACTTTTGGAGGCTTTTGCAACGCAGTGAGGAGGCGCATTTCATATCCTTTGCCGATGCTCAAAACGCCTCCGGACCTAGTCGTTTTTTATTACAAATGGAATGGGAGCTTTCTCCGCTCAATCCGCAGTTGCAATTTGCCGAAATAACACACGAGCAACCTGCTACAGCAGGGCTTTGGGATGGCATATTGCGGCCTTTGAAAACAGAGGCCTTTCAAAAAAGCGTGATCGAGCTTTTTGCAAAAGGACTTTCGCCCTCGTCATTGAGCAATTTACTCTATTACCCTGAGGCCTTTTATATTCAGAAACTACTCAAAATAAGACCCGACGAAGAGGTACAAGAGGTGGCGGGATATGATGTGTTAGGCAACGTAGCACACCAAGTTTTAGAAAACCTATACCAGCCCTATGTAGGAAAGTTATTTCCTAACCAAAGTCAATTGAATGCAATGAAAAATGACCTTCGCATCAAAGTCATAGAGGCTTTTGAAACGCTACTTCCCAATGCAGAAATGACCCATGGAGCCAATGTAATCAAGCTTCAGGTGGCTGAGTTTTTTATCGAAAATCAAATCAAAATCGATATAGAACGATTGCAAAATGACTCCAAAATGGCACAAACCGTATTGATAGGTTTAGAAGAGAAGTTTGAAATCACCTTACCCTTTGATATAGAAGGTCATCCTGTTCGGTTTACAGGTAATATAGACCGATTGGAACGATCATACGAGGGCTTATACCACATCATCGATTATAAAACAGGCAGTGCCCAACTTAG
>CAYZUZ010000082.1:0-6121 GCA_964481795.1 uncultured Cryomorphaceae bacterium | reverse complement strand
TTTCACCGGTGGCAAATTTTTTATTCAGAAAATCAGAACTTGTTTCGCTTTTTATAGGCTCATTTTTGGGCTCAATGGGAGGGTCTATTGGTTTCTCTGGAGTTAGTTTGGCTTGCAAACTAGGTTCTGCCACAGGCGGCTCTTCCTTTATTTTTATTTCAATAGTTGGTCTTTCATCTATGGGCTCCTGCTTCAATGTTTGCTGAGGAACTTCGCTTGATTCTTCCTCCTCTTCTATCACAAATAGGGCTTGTTCTTGGGCGGGTTCGGCCTGAATATATTGGCTGGGAACAGAAGGTTTTTCTTGGGTTAAATGCCTCATTATGATTATCTTCTCTTGTAGAGCATAGCTCCAATCCAAGAGTTTGTCATAATCGGATTGAGGCGATTTTAAAATTTCGAGGCAAAGGGTCTCAAGTTCTTTTTTCAAAGACTCGCTCATAATATTATAAGGTATTTGGTATACTAATTAATTGCGCATACAAATTTAAAAAACAGGCTTCGTCCTTAGCTTTGTACGCACCGATAAAAGTAATGGCTTAATCACAAAATTCATGTTTTTAGAACATAAAATAGGAGAAAAAAATAAAAGTGGCTGGATTGAAGTTATTTGTGGCTCCATGTTTTCAGGTAAAACCGAAGAGTTGATACGTAGATTGCGCAGGGCACAGATAGCCAAACAAAGGGTTGAAATATTCAAACCAAAAATTGATAATCGATATTCCGAAGAAGAAGTAGTATCGCACGATAGCAACGCAATACGCTCTACGCCAGTAGATAGTAGTCAATCCATATTGTTACTTACCAATAATGTGGAAGTGGTAGGTATTGATGAAGCACAATTTTTTGATATGGATATTGTGGAGGTAGTGAATAAATTGGCCAATCAAGGAATCCGCGTGATTGTAGCAGGATTGGATATGGATTTTAAAGGGCGTCCCTTTGGCCCTATGCCTTTTCTGATGGCTACAGCTGAGTTTGTAACCAAGGTGCATGCTATATGTGTGCGCACAGGCGAGTTGGCTCATTACTCACACCGCAAGGTAATCAATGATAAACAGGTGATGCTAGGCGAGTTGGAAGAATATGAGCCACTGAGCCGCAAGGCCTATTGGGATGCTTCGGATAAGGATCAATCAAAAAAGTCATAATTACATGAGCACAAGCAATAAGTATCGCGTATCGCTGCTGCAAATCATTTTTGAAACGCAAGCGCATGTAGGCCCTGATTTTGTTGAGGTTCCTATTATTAAATTGCTTACCGATACCCGACGCTTGGGAAACACAGATTTTTCGCTTTTTGTAGCACTTAGCGGTCCTTCACATAAAGGGCATTTATATGTCGAAGAGGCTTACAAAGCTGGTGTACGCAACTTTCTTGTAAGCGAGCCACTTCTGTTTCATGCTACAGATATCTGCATTTATCAAGTGCCTGATACTTTGGTAGCCTTGCAGTTGCTGGCTAAGTATCACCGAGAGCAGTTTCAAAACACAAAGGTTGTAGCTATTACGGGGAGTAATGGCAAGACTATGGTCAAAGATTGGTTGTACGAGCTAGTTTCGGCAGATATTTCATGTATCAAAAGCCCAAAGAGTTATAATTCACAATTGGGTGTGGCTCTGTCGCTTTGGCAAATTTCTGCTCAGCATGAATTGGGTATTTTTGAAGCGGGCATATCTACCACCCAAGAGATGCAAAAGCTCGAAGCAATGATTCAACCGCATTTAGGCCTATTTACACACTTAGGTCCTGCGCACGATGCAGGCTTTGTGGATTGGGAAGAAAAAATCCAAGAAAAATCCAAACTTTTTGCCCATTGTAATACCCTTATTGTAGTAGATGACCATCCACTTGTGCAGGCGCAACTCAAGCATTTTAAGGGTAAAAAAATAACGATTTCAAATACAAGAAAAGAAGCCGATTTTTATATAACAGCCCACCCAAGTCTGGATAAAATCATCTTAAAACACCAAGGCAACGAGTTTACACTTCCCATGCCTTTTTCTGACGACATATCGCTGCAAAATCTTAGCATAGCCATAGTAGCGGCTTTACATTTAGGTATATCAATACACGACTTGCCCCATAGACTTTTGCGCATGCAGCCTGTAAAAATGAGACTCGAATACAAGGAGGGTCGCGAAGGAATTACGCTTATCAACGACTCGTATAACTCTGACCCTGAATCACTAAAACTTGCTCTGGGTGCATTAAAAAAATACAGAAGCGATGTGCCTAAATGGCTTGTGCTTTCTGATTTTGTAGAAACCAATGAAAACCGCAGCGAGTTGTACACGCAAGTTGCCGAGTGGCTGCAAGAGTATGGTGTATCCCACTTTGTGGGAATAGGCCCTGAATTGAGCCAACACCATTCTTTATTCACTGATGAGGCTTTATTCTTTGCAAATACTGCTGATTATTTACAGCACCTTTCGCAGCAAAAAATGAAAGGTCCGGCTAGTTTACTGCTCAAAGGAGCACGAAAATTCGCCTTTGAACAGGTAGAACAGTTTTTTTTACAAAAAACACACAGCACCCGATTGGAAATAAACCTCAGTGCCATAGAGTATAATTTGGGCTATTTGCGATCTCATGTACCTGCTGGCACCCGTATTATGGCTATGGTAAAAGCCTTTAGCTATGGCGCTGGCAGTATTGAAATGGCGCGCTTTTTAGAGTATCAAAAAGTAGATTATCTCAGTGTAGCCTATACCGACGAAGGTGTTTTGCTGCGTAATGCAGGTATAAAAACTCCGATTTTGGTTCTCAATGTACATAGCGGCAATTTTGAACAGTTGGCTCAGTATCATTTGGAACCTGAAATTTTTAGCAAAGCTTTGGTGGATCAATACTTGCAGTTTGCAAAGCAGCATCCTGAAACCGATTTTCGATACCACTTAAAAATTGAAACAGGGATGCATCGCTTAGGATTAAAGCTCGATGAGATCCAAGAGATTTTGCCTCAATTGGCACTACAAAAAAATGTACACTTAGCCAGCGCTTTTTCGCACCTGGCTGATGCTGAAAACGCCACGGGAAAAGATTTCTCTAAAGTACAAATTGAACAGTTCAAAAAAGCCTGCGCTTACATCGATCGTTATTTGCCTAATACGTATTTAAAACACATACACAACAGCAGCGGCACTTTGCATCATTATGAGCCTTATTTCGATATGATTCGACTAGGGATTGCCTTATTCGGATATAGCGAAAATGCTCAACATAGTGCCATGATGAAGCCCGCCTTATCACTTAAAACACATATTTCGCAGATTAAAACCCTTGCAAAGGGCGAGTATGTGGGCTATGGCTTGGCTTATGAAGCACCTCAATTGGTGCGCATAGCTACCTTATCTATAGGCTATGCCGATGGATTGCCTCGGAGTATGAGTATGGGCCAGGGTAAGGTGTATATTCAAGGTAAGGCTTGCACCCTGGTAGGCAAAGTTTGTATGGATATGTGTATGGTTTTATTGCCTGATATAGCAGTAAAAGAAGGGGATGAAGTAGAGGTTTTTGGTGAATCGCAAACCCTGCAACAATATGCCAGCGCCACAGGCACCATTCCTTATGAAGCACTCACCCGCATCAGCGAGCGAGTACTCAGGGTTTATTATCGAGAATAATTGGTTTCTAAAATTTTTGTAATTCGGCCTTTAAAAAATCAATAGCATGAATGTCCATGATATCTACTTGGTTGATTTCAGAAAGCTCGTAGCTTATATAATCTGTAATATGAATTAAGTAAAACAGCGCACGTAAAGGAGTTTCGCCTTTTGACTCTATGGTGATGATATGCTGTGTATATTTAGCTACGATGTCTTGATTTATTTCGGCTCTTTTTGCATTGCGAGCATAATCAAAAGGTGTTTTGATAAAGCAAGCTGCTACGGCATCAGAGCCGCCACTCCAGCCTACGAGTTCGTTGTGATTCATCTCTGGTATTACAGCGTTCCAGCCCAGCATCTTAGCGTTTTCATTTAATTGCTGTCGGAAACGCTCAGCCAAAGCACCAAAGCCTTCACAAGCGTATACACTTACAATCTTATTTTTGAGTGCCTCTGCATATGTTCTGGCCTCCAAGCGAAGTGACTCGCGATTTTCTATCAACCATGCGGCAGATTTTTCTACGTCATTGATTAATGGCAATCTGTGCATTTTGTAAAAATGAAGCAACCAAAGCAAGAGCACCAAACTGTATCCGAGCATAGATCGTGGAGGATTGCCACCGGGCATCGATAAACAGTTTAATCCGTGAGAAAGTGCAATTTCTTGTACCCTGCCACCTGAGCATATGGTGGCTACCATGCAGTTGTTGTCCAATGCATGCTCCAAGGCTGATAGTGTTTCCTCTGTATTGCCTGAGTAGCTGCAAGCGATAACCAAGGTGTTTTCATTTATAAAGGCAGGCATTTCGTAGTCTTTGTTTATTACAATAGGAACTTCGCAATGCTTACTGAGTAAGTCGCGTACCATGCCTGCCCCTATACCAGAACCCCCTAAGCCAGTAATTACGATGTTAGCTATGTTTCTATCTGCGGGTTTTAGTGTTGCTTTTTCTGCTATTGCAAGTGCCTCTAGCAAATGACTGGGAAATGATTCAATTAAGTTGAACATGCTATACATTGGGTATTGAAATTGATTAATGAGTTTTACTATTTTATTGTTGGGCAAATTAACCTAATAAGTACATAGCTTCAAAAATAAAATTTAACAGCCTCGCTATAGCCCTTGTTTTTGTATTTGTATCTATTCTGCGGGTCAATAGATCGCACCCGGATACCATAGCTTTTTCTAGGCTCAAGGATGTATTGATTCAAATCTAAGGTAAAGGTATTGCCATCAAAGGAGTTGATAAGCATAAAAGCTTCGCTAGGGTATTTTGTAAATGCAACTTCGGCATTGGGCTCATTGAGGTCACTTAGATTGATGATTTCCAGCACATATTGCTCTTCTTTAATTTTGTTGTTAGATGTCCAGGTGATTTTAATGCTATCGGTAGCTGTGAGAAAAACTCCTTTTGTAGGCTGTGTAATAACAGGTCTTTCCAATTCCACTACCTCAAACCAAAAACAAGGAAAATTGCTGTTTACCTGTTTTTTACTTTTAACTTCAATGGCTTCAAAGCAAAAAGTATAATTGGATTTGGGTAAAAAATAACCCCCTAAATTTTGAGCACCTTCAATATCATTCCATTGCACATTACCAAAAATACGCGATACATCAGAGGCTTTTAATATTCTTTTTTCGTTGGCTGCTAGCAAAACACTTTCGAGCGGTTTGTATTGCCCTGCAAATTGTATGGTTTGTGCAGAGGCGGTTACAATCTTAGGTATGAGATAAAACTCAACGGCAGTATTTTGATTGTTATAAAGTTCCATTTCAACGGCATGTTTACAAGAAAGCAGCTGCAATGTATTCCCAAAAAGCTTGTCAGATTCGGGTTTTATTTGAATATCTATTTGAGCGCCAACACTTAAGCCTATCAAAAAGCAAAGAAAAAAGGCTATTTTTTTTGAGGCAGAAATAGGGTTCAATAAATGGACTTTAAAAATCAAAAAATAGATGGGTTTTAACAAGATATTACTTCAAAGGTCGTTAAGAATAAGCTTAATAGAGCAATATTCATGTAAAGCTTGCAATATGACTTATCAAGCACTTAAATTATTTAGTGAATAGGCAGGTAAATAGTATTTATTTTTTACCAAATATGGGTCAATGTACTTACACCTAGGTTTGATTCTCAAAAAAATAGATGCCCTTAAAGTGTATTTGGAAAGTGAGCGAATTGAAAGTATGCTTGCTGCAACTTAGCTTTGCGAGTGTAATCAAAATTCAACCTATAATCAAACAATAAAATTGACTTTTGAGTTGGTAAACAGAGCTTTTTAATCAGGCGAGTGTTTATTTAAATAAGTTAAAACCGCTTTAAAATAGAATAAATGCACCTGTAACTTAATAAAGCTTTATTTATAAGAGTTTATTATTTTCTTTTGTGGTCAATTAAAATGATGAGTAATATGAAAAATCAGTTTAGCAAATTAATCACTACAGTTCTATTCGCGGTGATTTCAATTTTTCTACTGAAGCCCATAGAGGTATCGGCTTCACACGTAAGGG
>CAYZUZ010000081.1:0-6138 GCA_964481795.1 uncultured Cryomorphaceae bacterium | reverse complement strand
GTTTTATTTCGAGCGATTGAGCGGCTTTGTGCAGGGCCTCTTGAAAAGAACGTCCGATTCCCATAACCTCACCTACCGATTTCATTTGCAGGCCTAATCTACGGTCAGCTCCTTCAAATTTATCAAAGTTCCAACGGGGAATTTTTACAATTACATAATCTAAAGTAGGCTCAAAATAAGCCGACGTGGTTTTGGTAATTTGATTGTTGAGCTCTGTAAGGTAATAACCGATAGCGAGCTTGGCAGCAATTTTTGCAATGGGGTAGCCTGTGGCTTTAGAAGCAAGGGCAGAAGAGCGCGATACCCTTGGGTTGATTTCTATGGCTACGATGTCTTCTTTTTCATCGGGACTTACGGCAAACTGCACATTACAGCCTCCGGCAAAGTTGCCTATACTGCGCATCATCTTGATGGCCATATCTCTCATTCTCTGGAATGTACGATCGCTCAAAGTCATGGCAGGGGCTACGGTGATGGAATCGCCCGTATGTATGCCCATGGGGTCCATGTTTTCGATGGAGCAAATAATCACCACATTATCATTGGCATCGCGCAGCAATTCAAGTTCATATTCTTTCCAGCCCATCAAGGCTTTATCTATGATTACCTCGTGTATGGGCGATGCTTCCAAGCCGCGCTTGAGCAGGGTATCAAAATCTTCTTTTTGGTAGCAAATAGCTGCACCGGTACCACCTAGGGTAAACGAAGCTCTTATACACAAGGGGAAGCCAAACTCTTGAGCCACTTCTTTGCCTTTGAGATAGGATTTTACTGTTTTGGAAGGGGCCGAGCCTATTTCAATATCTTCCATCAATTGACGGAACTTTTCGCGGTCTTCGGTAATGTTGATGGCTTCAATATCTACCCCGATGATGCGCACGCCATATTCTTCCCAAAGGCCTTGTTTATCGGCCTCTATGCATAGGTTGAGTGCCGTTTGGCCTCCCATAGTGGGCAGTACCGCATCTATTTTTCTTTCTTGTAATATTTTTTCTAATGACTCTACTTCTAGCGGGAGTAAGTACACATGATCAGCCGTTACGGGGTCTGTCATGATGGTAGCTGGGTTGGAGTTGATCAGCGTTACTTCAATACCCTCTTCGCGAAGCGAACGGGCTGCTTGAGAGCCTGAATAATCGAATTCACAAGCTTGCCCAATGACTATAGGGCCTGATCCTATGATGAGTATGGATTGTATGGAGGTATCTTTTGGCATGTTTGCTTTTAAAAAATGAGGTTTAAATAATCTAGGTGCGAATTTAAGGCATAAAAAAAAGGTGTTACTTACAAAAGCAACACCTTTAAACAAGTATTATTAAACAGTCAAGTAATTAACCTTTATGGCTACCCTCGTCTGATACAGTCAATTTTCTTCTGCCGCGTGCTCTGCGTGCTGCCAATACCCTGCGGCCGTTGGCTGTGGCCATTCTTTCACGGAATCCGTGTTTGTTTCTACGCTTGCGGTTAGAGGGTTGAAAAGTGCGTTTCATATCTCAGTATTAAAATGGTTCTCTTCTTAAATTTCGGGCTGCAAATATAGGACTACTTGCCTAATCTCCACCATGGTTTTCTCTTTTCTTTTGATTTTTGTCTTATTTGAGCGGTTTTGTTGATTACATGCGCCTCGTTTACTGGTATAAAGTCTTCATTTTCAGAAATAAAACGTCCTTCAGCGGGCAGTGTAAATTCCTTTAAACTCGTAGCATTTGCCCAATTCATTTCAAAATCAGGTTGAATTTGGGCTTTATTTCTGTTTTTAAATAGGTTTTTTTGCGCTACTACTTCTTCTGTAGGGTTACTGCTATTCAATATTTTATTGCCATATTGAAAGTGATCGCGCGCTAAAAGCACCCAAGGACCTCGCACTTCGTTGCCTATAAAGTTTTGTCGATGACTGGCACTTTGTATCACTGAGATGCCGCGTCCTGAGGCATAATTTCTGAAAAATGTATTTAAAGGGCCATTTCTTCCATGACTGTCATCTACCAAATACATGGCGGCTGAGTTACCTTCTAACAAATTGGCATACACATAATTGCCATGCATGGCAAAATCAGAGGTGATGGATGAATTTAAACTTACACCAAAGAAAACTGTAGTAGAAAGCGGATTAACAGAAAAATTATAAGCAAACACACTGCCATTGCCACCACTTTGGGTAATGAATGAATGGCGGAGTCTATTTCCTATATTATCCATCACAAGGCATGAGTTGGTGCCCTGATGCAGCATGACACCATAAGCCCTTCCGCCAGTGCCATGACTATGGCCATCAAAAAAATAGCAGCCCAGCACATCTATATGTATGCTGTTGCGAGCCTCCACATGGGCATAGGTGGTCTTGTTGCTTTCAATAGCCACCACCCTACAGTTGGCTGCATTTATAAAATGTATATTGCTCAATTGTCTATCACTTTTGTCCAGTCTATTAAATGTAAAGCACTCCAAATGAACATTTTGTACAGGCTCTAATTCTCGTATTCGGCATGAGTTAAGGCATTTGTAGGCATCGCGAATTTGATCAGACAAAAACAAAGTATCGCCCGAAACGCGCTGTATTTGTACTATCTGCCCTGTGTGTCCATAGGCCCAATTGTTGAAGGCCAAAGCAGAATCCGGACGGATGATTTTGAACCACTTGCCTTTCAAATCTTTAGAGGCTTTTTGTGCTAAAATATAAGGGGCTTGAAATTGAGGTTCTTTTTTTAAATTGATGATGTTTTGGGTTTCACGGCCTTGCACCACAAAGCCATGACCTACACCCCCGCCATCAAAATTGAAAATTGTTTTACCAGCACCCGAACCTTTGAATAAAATATTACCGGGTATCACCAAAGTTTTGTTGAATTGATAAACGCCTGCGGCAATTTCCAACTCGCCACCTCCTTTTTCACTCAGCTCTTTCAATGCCTTTTCAAAACGCTCATGATCTGAAACGGAACCTTCAACAGGGTATATTTTCAAATGAGCCTTGGGTGTGAAAACGTTTATTTGACAGCCCGCTTGATCCCAATCCACCAAGCGGTCGGAGGGAATAGTTTGAGCTTGGATGAGCGATAAATAACATGAAAAGAGAATTGTTAGGTACGGTTTCATTGGGCTGTATTTTGAAACACAAATTAAAGGCTTGGATTAATAACATTTCAATGAAATGCTTTTTTAAACTCATTAATCCATAAAAATCGCACAACAAATCCTATTTTATGTTTTTGTTTTTAATTGAATTTGTATCAATTTTGTAGTGATTCAACCATTCTTTTTCTACAATAAATTTATTCTCCTTATTTTTTTGAAAAAAGATTGCATTTTGTTCAAAATCAACCAAAGCTTGCTTCGATTCAAAGTAAATATTCTTTGGCATTTTGGTAAAATAAATAGTATCGCTTTTCAAATCATATCTACCCCAGTTAGTTGATCTGTAACCAGCCCAACCGAAAATTTTATTTTCCACCCAGCCTCTTTCTCTAAAGTTTAATTGATGTAAATACAAATCATCCTTCATAGTAGCTGAAATTAATAGGTTGGGTTTTACAATTTCAGAATTTACAAATATTGTAAAAAACAAAAAAACGAGTGTAAATGCGTGCGAATTACTTTTTATTCGACTTACTTTCTTGCCGTATCTTACTTTTTCTAGCAATAAGTCCATTAAGGAATATAGGTAAATAAGGAAAAAAGGAAAAATGTAAATAAAATAACTTAAAATAATGAGAACAAACCCAAAGAAGTAGTCGAGAACAATAATTGTCACGACTACAATGTTGGAAATCAACGCAAGAAACTCTTTTATTTTCATCTATTTAAATACACGATCCACCACCTCATCGCTAGCCAAATTAGGTAGGGTTACTTTTAGGTTGGGTGTGCGTTCCATTTCGCGTTTTATAGCAAATACTGCCGGCTCATTGCGGGCCCAACTCCTGCGGGCAATGCCATTGTTTACATCAAAAAAGAGCATATTGATGAGTCGTTGCTCAGCCTCGGCACTGCCATCGAGCAGCATACCAAAGCCGCCATTTACCACCTCGCCCCAGCCTACACCACCTCCGTTGTGTATGCTTACCCATGTAGCCCCTCGGAAGCTATCGCCTATCACATTGTGTATGGCCATATCTGCCGTAAAGCTCGATCCATCATATATGTTAGAGGTTTCGCGGTAGGGTGAGTCCGTTCCGCTTACATCGTGGTGGTCGCGCCCTAGTATTACCAAGCCCAATCTGCCCTCGGCTATGGCTTGGTTAAATGCTTTGGCAATTTCCATACGTCCTTGAGCATCAGCATATAAAATTCTTGCTTTGGAACCTACCACCAATTGGTTTTCTTCGGCAGCTTGTATCCATCGGATGTTGTCTTCCATTTGCAAGCGTATTTCTGGGGGGGCATTCAGTGCCAATCGGGTCAATACCTCTTCGGCTATTCGGTCGGTGGTTCGCAAGTCTGCATCGCTGCCTGTGGCACACACCCATCGGAAGGGGCCAAAGCCATAGTCGAAACACATAGGCCCCATAATATCTTGTACATAGCTCGGATATTTGAATCGGATATGGTCATCGGCCATTATATCTGCCCCGGCTCTACTGGCTTCTAGCAAAAAGGCATTGCCATAATCAAAGAAATAGGTGCCTTTGGCCGTGTGCTTGTTTACCGCTTCAGTGTGCCTTATCAGCGATTGGCGCACATATTCTTTAAAGCCTTCAGGATTCTGAGCCATCATTTCATTGGCTTCCTCCAAGCTCAGTCCCATGGGGTAATAACCCCCTGCCCAAGGGTTGTGCAGGCTGGTTTGGTCTGACCCTAAATCTATATGAATTCCCTCTTCATAAAACTTTTCCCATACTTCAATTACATTTCCGAGGTAGGCAAAGGATGTGTTTTTGCCTAAGGCCAAGTCTTCGCGAACTCTTACTACCAACTCCTGAATGTCTTCAATTTTTTCATCTACCCAACCTTGACTGTGGCGCGTATGTACCGCTTTTGGATTTACTTCAGCTGTAACTGATACACATCCTGCAATTTTTGCAGCTTTGGGCTGTGCCCCACTCATACCACCTAAGCCTGCGGTTACAAAAAGCATTCCTTCCAATCCGCTTTTTTCGCCCCTAATTTTTCTGCCGGCATTTAATACGGTAATGGTGGTGCCATGTACTATGCCTTGTGGACCAATATACATGTAGGAGCCGGCAGTCATTTGGCCATATTGCGTTACACCCAAGGCGTTGAAACGCTCCCAATCATCTGGCTTAGAATAGTTTGGTATCATCATGCCATTGGTTACTACTACTCTAGGAGCCTCTTTGCTCGAGGGAAATAAACCCATAGGATGCCCGCTGTACATATGAAGAGTTTGTTCATCCGTCATGGTGGCTAAGTATTGCATGGTAAGCAGGTACTGCGCCCAATTTTGAAAAACAGCTCCATTGCCTCCATAAGTAATCAATTCGTGTGGGTGCTGTGCCACGCGAGGGTCTAAGTTGTTTTGAATCATAAGCATAATGGCAGCAGCCTGCTTGCTTTTGTGCGGATACTCCTGTATGGGTCTGGCATACATAGCATAATCAGGCCTGTAGCGATACATATAAATACGGCCGTAAGTGTCTAATTCTTGGGCAAAATCCTGTGCCAACTCTTCGTGCAGCTCCGCAGGGAAATAGCGCAATGCATTTTTTAGCGCCAATTTTTTTTCTTCTAACGATAAAATTTTCTTGCGCTTAGGAGCGTGGTTTACAGAGCTGTCATAAATTTTTTTAGTAGGTATATGGTGGGGAATACCTTGAAGTATAGCTTGTGCAAAATCAGTGTTTTGAGCAGTTGCGATAGACATATAGCTTGTTTTTCGAATTTTTATAATGAGGCAAAAATACCATAGAGAATTACAAGAGTTGTAAAGAGCAATAGTTCATTACAAGCTAAAAATTTGCTCTTTCAGTTTTATGTTGCACTCCCTCACAACAAGCAAGTGTTAAAAGCACATGACGGGTTTTTAGCCACTGAGCTTGCCAAAACCTAGTTAGTTATAAGATCATATATCCATAAACAACCCATCCAAAAATTGGGAAGCGTTGAACAAAAACCCCCACTTTTTGAGGAGGCCACTGAAAAAGTATCTCTTTTTCAAAGGCAATAATTAAAAGCCATCAT
>CAYZUZ010000080.1:0-6168 GCA_964481795.1 uncultured Cryomorphaceae bacterium | reverse complement strand
TGTATAGGCCAATCGCTTGAGAAGTACAAGGCCGGACAACAGATTTTGGCAATTGGTCGCACACGTGTGCGCTCCAAGGTTACACTTTCGCAAAAGAGTTTCACTTTTGTAATTATTTATTTGGGCAATCACCACCTCATTGGCAATACTTCTGATTATTTGGAGGAGGCTCCATATGAAGCACTTTGCGATCAGCTGCGCAAAACTTTTGATGCGGGTAATCTGTCGGAAGCGCTAGAAATAGTGAAGGAAAATTTCAAACAAAGAAGCTTCTCCTTTTTTGATTTGTTTAAGGATGAACAACTCAAGCTGCTCAATAGAGTACTCGATTATCAGGTGAATGGTGCTTTGGATTTTTATGAGCGCATCAACGACAGAACCTATTCACTGCTCAATGTAATGCAGGCCGAGGGGCTTACCCTGCCTGATGTATTGGTTCGTAATTTAGAAGTAATTGTAATTCAACGACTTGCTAATTTACTCAAGATCGAAGGCTTGGTCAATATTGAGCAATTGAAGGAGGTAGAGTTTTTGGTGAAAAAATGGAAAATCCAACTTCCTTTGTCACAAATGAATTTTTATGCCGGTAAAAAGGTAGATCATTTGGTACATGCTTTTTACAAAGGCGAAAAATTGAATGTGGTGGTGGATAATGCCAACGAAACCTTGAAATTGATGCGCAGTATTGGCTTAAAACCGGATGTAAACCTGCTACAAGATCTTGTATTTCAGCTTATTAAAGAAGGTAAGCAACCCAAATCAGAAATTTTTGGTTTGCTTGTATTGGCCAATAATTTGGGTATGGAGGTTGTAGATCAAATGCGGTATTCCTAAATATAAAGCAGGGTAGCCCCTTGCACTGAATAGCCAGCTGATTCTAAAATTTGCTGATATTCATTGAGTTGAAGGGTGTCACGTGGGCTCGCTTCTCCCGTTTTGTAATCGATAATCCATACGTTGCCGTTGGGTAAAAGGCTGAGTCTGTCGGGTCTAAACTCTTGATTTTGAGTCCAGATACTTCTTTCGTTGAGCACCCGCGCTTCTTGAGAAAAAGCCAGCATCAATTCAGCAGATTCCGCGATTTGCTGCTTCAATTTCTGTAGAATCATTCGGTCGTCTACGGCCAGTTTGTCGTTCTTTATCTGTAGCTCCAAAGCTTCAAGGTGTGGTATGTCGGATAATATTTTATGCAATCGTATACCTCTATTTCTAGCTTCATCATTTGTATTTAATTCCTGATAATGAGGTGCAATAGATAGGATATCGCGCCATGGCTTGGCGCTGTATGGTGTCTTTTTTGATGTTTCTATTGGGCTGAATAGGGCTTCTCTTTTTTGTACTTCCTGGCCCCAAGTGTAGGTGCTGCGATGTTCTTCTTGTATGTTTTTTCCTTCATTTGCTAAAAAAGGTGCAAACCATGCTTCGCCCATTTCTCTGCGCATGCCTTTGTGCCCGCTTATGATGTGCAATCGGTCTTCGGGGCGGGTAAGTGCCACGTATAGCAGGTTCATATTGTCCATCCAAACTTGGTCATACCAGTCTGCGGTGGTCTCGTTGTATGATTTGCTCAGTTCTTCTTTCAATTTCAAATCTACGTAGGAGGTAGGCAATCCAAAGCTTTCATCCAAGGCTACCCATCCTTTGTTTTCTATAGATTTGCTTATTTCCCAATTCATAAAGGGCAAAATGACTACCGGCCATTGCAATCCTTTGGCTTTGTGTAGTGTAAGTATTTGAATGGCATCTGGCATTTCTTGAGCGCTTAGGCTTAGGGCGCCTCTGCCCTCTGATTGCCACCAGCGCACAAAGCTCGATAATGAGGCATCAAAATCTTGCGAAAAATTGCGCAATACATCATAAAAGCTCACCAAAAAACTATTGTCATAAATAGGTAAATCAAAACATGAACCTACGGCCAGATAAAGTTCTGTGGTAGATAAATTTTGCCATTTATTAAACTCAAATTCAGTAAATTGAGTTTGTATCCATTTTTGGAAATCTAGGTTGTTCTTACATTGGGTTATTTCCAATAGTACGTCGTGCAAGCCTTCGTAATCGTTGCGAAATTTTTTTTCTTCGTATAAAAAACTCACGATTTTGACCCAAATTTCTTTGTTTTGTGGAGATAAAAAATGGGCAAATACATCCAATACAAAGGCTACATAGGTGTGGGCGTCCATCACAAATGATTCAGACGACACAATTTTGAAAGGCAGTAAGGTGCTGTCTTCTAGTTGTATGGCAGATAAATAGGCGGCCAATTGTTGACCTTGTGATTTTTTTCTAACCAAAACTCCTATTTCAGAGGGTGCATAGCCCAACTTAAGAGCTTGCTGAATGTATTCCAAAGTGAGCTCTTTGTTGAGTTCTATTTCATCCGATTTTTTTTCTAGCAAGGTAATGCTTACAAAACCTGCATGGTTTTTTACAGCAATTTGTTCTACATCGGCATAGGCTGCTGTAAATTCTTTTTTGGTATTAAAATGTGTTTTTAGGAAGCTAAAAAATGCGTTGTTGAAGGCTACAATATCCTTGCTTGAGCGATAATTGTACTGCAAAGGCTCAAGAGATCGGACATATTTTTCTCGAATTATTCCGTCTATTTCTATCAAGTTGGTGGTGTCTTCGTTGCTGATCAAATCGAGCATTTGCTTGGAGTCGCCAGCCCTAAAGCGGTATATAGCCTGTTTAGGATCGCCTATTATTTGTATTTGCCCTCCCGAGGCAATGGCATTTTCGGCCAGTGGTAGCAAATTGCCCCACTGCATAATGGAGGTATCTTGAAACTCATCTATAAAAAGATACTGATACCTATCGCCCAAGCGTTCGTAAATAAATTCCACCGATTCTTCGCGCAGATGTTTGTAAATAATTTCATTAAAATCATTGATTAAGATGAGGTTGTCCTCTTCTTTTTGCTCTTGCACCAATGTTTTCAACTCATTGAGCAATGCTGTAGCCGATA
Source organism: uncultured Cryomorphaceae bacterium (assembly GCA_964481795.1). GTDB lineage: Bacteria > Bacteroidota > Bacteroidia > Flavobacteriales > Schleiferiaceae > CAYZUZ01. The sequence continues at coordinate 3,203 of CAYZUZ010000080.1, read as the reverse complement.
AATGATTTAAAACCAGTTTGATAAATCGAATTTGTGTGGCTTCGTTCTCCAGTAGTTTTTTAGCTTTATCAAATATATCATCGAGTAGTGGCTGCAAGTTGTTGCTCGTTATAAACTTTTTATTACCCGAATTGAGCCACCTCTTTTCTTCTGCCGTTTTGATGAAATTATCGGTTATTTTATAATTCACATCGCCATCGCTGAGGGCTTGGGTGCATTTAAGCAAATAATCAAAAGACAAAACCCCTTTGGTAATGTTGTTTAAGAGGAGTAATTGATGTAATCTCTTACCTTCGGTTTGCAGGGTATGTGTGAGTGTTTTTAGTTTTTTACGGAGATTTTGCTCTATATCAATAAAATCGCTCACGCTTAAATCTTGCAGCTGTGCGAGCGCGTTTTTATGGGTTTCTTTGAACAAACTCGAACCCATTTTTTGTATAGCATTTTCAATGTTTAATGAATCTTCGTTACCCATTTGATATTGTAGATACCGTGTAACGATTTGGGTTACTTCGGTTTTTTCGCCCAAAAAATCAAGCATTTTATCCATTGCTTTTTGTAAAATTTCATCTTGATCTACGCTGGGTCTACCTTGAAAAGGGAGTTGTAAATCAAATGAGAAAGTACGTATCAACCTCAGAAAAAACTTATCAATAGTAAGTACCGATAGGCCATTAAAATCGTGGAGAATGGCGTTTAAGACTGCCTTGGCTCGGTGTTCTAATGTTTCAGTATTTATACCTATTTCTGTACACAAATAGTTGTAAAATGGATGTTGTTGGTCGCCTTCTGAAATGGATTTCAAACTCATCAGAATCCGCTCTTTCATTTCGGCAGCGGCTTTGTTGGTAAATGTGATGGCGAGTATTTGCTTGAAGCGCTTGTGGTTGTGTGCTTCAGATAAAATAATTTTCAAATAATGCTGCGCAAGTCTAAATGTTTTACCTGAACCTGCTGAGGCACTTACTATTATAAATGGAGTCATGTGTCAAATTTTGAGGGCAAAAGGTACTTAAAAAAGAGCTTTCTTGAGTTTTTGGAGTTTAGTTTTATTAAACTCTCATTGCTGGGATGTAGGTAAAAAATTTTACCTACATGATGGAAACCTCCCTATTGCGTACTTAAAATTTTTTTAAGGGATTTTTGAAATGCAAGTATTATTAAGCTTGTTTCAAAAGAATTTTTTTTAATTCAGGCACACTTTGTCTCGATACCAAAACGTATGTATCCATAGAATGGAAATACAGTCGATAGCCTTGGGCATTGCCTTTGGCCTCTGCCACGTGATCGAGATTCACGATATAACTTTTGTGGCAGCGCATTATTTGTGGTAGATTCCGGAATTCTTCATGCATCAGCTTCAAGCTGGCTCTTAGGAGTTGTTTTTTTATTTGATTTGCCTCTTGATACACCACTTCTACGTAATTGTCTTGGGCTTGTAAGTAGATAATTTGGTCGGGATTTAAGGTCAAATTTTCATTTTTATTTTGTGAGGGCAATTCTATGGCCATTCTACTACTTTGCTTCTCATAAGTATAGGCTTCAGGCTTAAGGGCTTTCGACATCGACTGTGCTAGGCTTTCATTGCGTCTGCGCAATTGATTTTCTTTTAAAATAATACCAAAAGTAATGGGAAAGAAACCTACAAATAAGGTAATCAATCCGAAATTGAGCAGTAAAGAGATATTGAAAGCGGCAAAACCAAACATCATGGTTACGAGTATATTACCTTGGGTAATAACAACCACGTGTAGCAGATTGATGAATATTTCGCGCCCTACGGTCCAGCGGTCTTCGTGAAACTGCCTCGGAAAAACCCACTTGCCAAGCATACCAATGACAAAAACAGCCAATGAAGTAACCCCGCCATAAGCGAGTGCCACTCGAAGCAGTCCTTTGGGCAAGGCATGCAATCCGAAAGGTTTGAAGAAAAGCAAAAAAGCAAACACAAAAAAGCCAATAGCAAAAGTTCTGACTAATAAGTGTTTAAGATCTGTATTGAGCGGATAGGGCTTTTGTAAAAACATGCCGCAAGGTAGCTAATAAGCAGATTAGTCGGGTATCCTTGTTCCCAAACCACTCCTAGCTACACCACCCACTATGCCTTGGCCATTCTTTACGTTACTTACATTTACCGGAGGCTCTCTATAAGGACTTGTTCTTGGATTAAAAGATTCTAACTCATTTAGCCTCATTACATAATGATACAATTCCTCTGAAAATACCTCTATTTGGGTATATAGAGAGTCGTAAAAAACTTCTATTTGACCTACAAAACCATCTTTGTCTTGAATGTATGAAAAAGGTCTTATTTCACCTGGATTTATAGTATATTCTCCCACCACATGAAAAATTGCATCCATGGTTTTAAAGGGATAGGTGCTATAATAATAGGTTCTTAAAAATGGATCTGTACTTATTGAATGAGGTACACCCTCAACGCCCGAATAGTAAGTTGAAAAGATATGCGGAAAAGCACCTTGATTATCAGACGCAAACTGAGCATTGAAAAAGGCATGTCGAGCGCCACCGCCACTTAATCGACTGCTTGTATCTTTTACTTGTACAAGAGTTATTGTAGCCATATTGGGCAGGGTAGTTTCTCCTTCTAAAACAAGGCCATTGGATAGTTCAGCTGTGATTTTATATCTTTTGTTGTATTGAATGATATGATTTCCTACATACATCGAATTTGAATCATTGTAAACAAGATTTTCAACCCATTGGTCTTCCTCATACAATTGTACTTCTGCATCTTTGATATCGGTTGGCTTCACCTCTACACTCACATTCATTGCCAATGAATAACTGAGTGATACCTCTGGTATTGTGCCACTGATGAGTACTGCATTGAGTACCGGTATAGGTGTGGTTTCCGGAAAATCTAAAGGCTTTACGGTACAAGAAATTCCTAGTGAAATGAATAATACAATCACCAGCCAAGCTGTAAAAATTGATTTCAGATGCTTCATAATGCTTTTTATTTGTATGATTATCGGGGTTTTACAATTGAATACGAACCCCTTGCTACACCCCCTACTATGCCCGCTCCATTTTTTACATTGCTTATTAATGTAGGTGGTTCTACATAGGGGTCGTTACCACTACTAAAGGGCCTAAGCTGATTCAACTGGTTTAAATACAAATACATATCATTATTTAATACGTCTACATAACTATAAATAGAGTCCTTCTCCACAGAT
>CAYZUZ010000079.1:0-6175 GCA_964481795.1 uncultured Cryomorphaceae bacterium | reverse complement strand
AATTCAATAGCTTGGTGTTGCAAATGCGAAAATTTTCGCATCATCACATCGATCATGAGCAATTCATCAATGGGATTGTCGGTAAACGCTGTTATACTTTCGCACGAATTTTCTAAGTGCATGATGATGAACTTGGCTGCTTCATCTATTAAGTGTGCCTTGCTGGAGTAGTATTTATAAATGGTTTTTTTAGACATGGCCAACTCTCGAGCTATATCATCCATAGTAACGCTGCGCAAACCGTATTTGATAAATACCTCTATGGCACCTACCATTATCTGTTTTTCTTGAGTATCTCTCAAAAACTCACTATCGGCCAAAAAACTAAAAAAAGGAAAAGGCTTTTCCTCGTTGATTTCCATGTATATAAATTGATGGTGCAAAACTACCATCAGGAAACGTTTTAAAACCAAATTGTTTCCAGCTTATGTTTTTATTTAACATATTGTTGTGATTTAACTTCACTTGTATAAAAGGAAACCGTAAGAAAAAAATGAAAATAAAATTGCAGCAGAGCAATTAAAAAACGTAAAAACGTTTTTAATTTATTGAATATCAATAAATTTACACAAAAAACTCAAGCACGTACGCGTAGATAAAGAAACGAGCAAATCGCATTAAAGTGAGTGCAACAAACCATTTGAATGGAAACTTAATGATACCCGCAACCACACTTAGAGGTGAATAAGGCAAAGGAGTAAGGGTACTGATTACGATGAGTAAGCCACCATATTTTTTGATCAGCGCAAATTGGTCTTTAAACTTTTCAACCACCAAAAAATGAATTTTGGGCACTCGATATAACAATCGTCCATAAGAATAAGAAATGAGCCCTCCCAAATAACTTGCAGCAGCCAATATGAGAATCATCACATTGCCCCAAGGGTGTGCTTTGCCCCAAAGAATATAAAAATCAGGGGGTAAAATTCCGATAAATGATTCTGATAAAAACAAAGAAGTAACGATAATCCAATCTGGAAAATGCGTCAGCAATTTTTCCATTATAGCATCAAAATCAAATATATAGGTATTTGCGAACCATACGCTTACAGCAAATACCGTCAATATACCCAACAATTTAAGTAGGTTAATACCTATAAATTTATAACCCCCACTTCGGTTCAAATAGTGGTGGTACAGCTTACTACTTTCTTTGAAATTTCTGCTCTTTTTCATCAGCTGCGAAAGTAGCTTAGCAATTCAATACAACTTTTAAAAGAATACTGAAAGGCTTCCTAAATCGCGCAGGCCAAAAACTGTGTTGTAGACCGTGATTACAGGCATTTTCTTAAAACAAATAAATTATTAAAATTTATTGAAAGATAAAAACTATGCTTTACATTTAGCCCACAAAAAAAAGTCTATCCTAACTGACTAACTACCTAATTTTAACAAGGATAGCACATGAACATTGTAGAATTTTTACAGCATTTAAAGCTTCGCGAAGGCAATTTGTTTTTGGATATAACCCAAACGAGTGCGTTGTATCCTATTTTTTATCAATGGGCTTTTTTTATAGCTCTTTGCCTCTTTGTATTCGAAGGGATAAAACGCAAAGTGCCTCTGGGTGCTTGGTTGGTGTTTTCGTCGTTTACCACTGTTTTTATTGTAATAGGCAGTAAACTAGGTGCTTACAGAATTGATGAAATCCATACTTTTTTTGCCCAAGGATATCTACCTCCGCAAAATGGAAAAAATGCAATAGGTGCTGCCCTTTTCGCAGCCTTGGGTTTATGGGTTCTGAAAAAATCTATCGGATTTAAAGGAGATGTTTGGAGCGCCTTTGCTTACTTTTTGCCCACTATCATGCTGATTCAGCGCATGGGATGCCTAGCTGCGGGCTGTTGCTATGGCAAGCCCACTGCGGGTGCGGGCGTTCAATATTTTGGTCCGAGTAAATTGCGCGATTTACAAATTCATGCTGAGCTAATCACAAGGCAGCAAGATTTTACAGCTCAAATACACGCTACACCTATATATTATATGTTGGTAGCACTGCTTACCCTGTTGCTGCTTTTTGTGGTAAGGCGCAAAGTACAATCCGTTAGCCTCGTGTATATATCCCTGGGCATGATGTCATTAGGTAGATTTATTGTTGATTTTTTTCGCGATCCTTTGTCGCACCCCAATCTTGCCAATGAAATATGGGGTGTAAAAACCTTACAATGGGGCGCACTCGTGCTGTTTATCACCATGATAGCTTTGATTATCTATACTGAAAAAAAACCGAAACCCACTCCTACAACCATAGAAATCGATCCCAAAAAAAACAACCTCGCCTTATGGGTGCTTTCATTAATCATTTATTTGGTGCAAGATTTTTTTACCCCCGAAGAAAAATGGGTTTTATGGTTACAACTCAGTGCGGCAGGACTGTTTAATATTAGATATATCTGGCTACAAACCAAAAAGTTACAGCCTACCCTGCTCACTACCCTATGGGTTTTAAGTGCATTTACACTCGTAGCTCAAGTGCAGCCTTACGACAAATACTTCAACCGTGCTAGCAATCCAATGGATTCTACTTATGCTTACCGCACTTATTTAAAAACAGGTCATTCCAATTTGATTTTACCTGTTACTTATTTTCCTTGCAAAACGCTAGATTATACGGGAGGAGGATGCTCCACACCCGCAGAACCTTATTGTGCCGAAAGGTTGTTGTCTGACCCTTATGGGCCACAATATCAATTGCTTTACTTGGGTTTGGAGCAGCAGTATCGAGACTTTAGCTCCGAATATACTTGGTTTTGCGGTGTGGATGTTTTTAGGGAATTGTTTACCAATAAGGAGTTTGAACACGTAAAAAGATTGACGACATTGCATATGTACTCCGGTTTTGAATACAACAATGCTTTTGGAGGAAAAATAGGCCTGCGATTAGGCCAAAACTTTGATCCAGATATCATAGAAAAACAACAATTACACAGCAGTGTGGCTTGGAGCATTCGAACTTGGCTGGGAAGTAAGCGATATTTTTATGTAGAAATGGGAATCAACGACGAAAACACCTTTATGCCGACCCACATAGGTTCTATCAATTATCAATTTAATTTTTCATTTTGGCGTGATATTGAGGTGTTTAAGAGGATGAGTATTGGATTCACGTCATTTTCAAACTTACAATACTACAATCCTTACAATCAATTACATATAGGCTACTTGGAGGGTTTCTTTGAGTTGGAAAATAAATTACAAATAAGACCCAGTATAGGAATTACAGAATATGTAAACCCTTCGATATCGACGGAAAGACACTTATTTTTTGGCATAAAAGGCAACTTTGAATTGGGAAGAACCACCAAAGTAAAATAATAAAAACAAAATTCTACTCTAATTATTAGAAAGCATTTTTGCTTTGGAAAATCAGGTATACCTTACTTTTTTTCCGACGAATCGTTGTTTTCAATAATCACTTCATCTTCCTTTATTACAGGTTGTTTCTCTTGCTCTTCTACCAAGTTAGGCTTCTTGCGCTTTGGAGTAAATATTTGTGAAAAATCATCGAAGTTGGTTCTGTAACTGATACCTAAACCTTGTGTGTAATCGCCACCAACTACCAAATCTATTCGATTCTGATTAGATCTGTTGAAGGCTTTGGCACGTATACGACCATCAGGTGTAAGTGAGTAATCAATTTCTACATCGCCTGCAAAGTCATTTCGTTGACCTGCATTTGATGCGTTATCTAGGGGAACATCCAACGCACCACTTACAGTTATTCTATCGTCAAAAAAGCTTTTGGAAACGGCTATTTCAAAATCGCGTTGTGAATTTAATGCCTGTTGCTCATCAGCACCTACTGTTTGAAAATTGGTGTAATTGAGCTGTAAATCTATGTTGCCTAGTCTTTGTCCTAAGAGATTAGACACCTGCGAAAGCAGGGCATCATAAGCTATGGTTGTGCCCGTATTGGCTGTGCCAAGACTCAAATCATCGGCAATAAAACTATCAAAAATCAAAAGGGCAAAGGATTGGCGTGTAAGTTTGTCTTTGTCAGACAATACATCGCTTACTTCGGCTTGCACCAATTGAGAGGCCCTAGGTAAACTCACTTCAAAAGACAACTCCGGCCTCATCACCTGCCCTGTAATATTGAGAAGCAAATCTACTTGTGTGCGGGTATTGAGCAGTCGTTCATCGCGCAGCAAACCCCTTAAAGTAGTGCGCGTGCTGTACTTAGTACTGATATCGATATTGGCCGCCAAAGGGTCGCCATTAAAGGTAATCAAACTACCGGGTTGTATCTGAAAACGCTTATTAATCAGACCTTCAAAACTAAAATTATAATCGCCACGGGTAAGCTCGTAGCTGCCATTGAGGGTTATATCGCCTGAGGGCGGAACTACAAGTCGTATTTTTCCACTTCCATTGGCCTTTATTACATCATTATATCGCTCATCCATCACCAATTGCGCCTCTGCATCTGGTGTTACATCTATATTAAAAATAAGTGTAAATCCATTGGTATTGTTGATTTTTGTTTTGCTGAGCATCTCAAGGGTCGTGTCTTTAACAGGGTTGATGAATCTGATGAATCCCGCACGACCCACCTCGGCTGGATTGTTGATGGGCAGGGCAAACACCGTTCCCTTATCGGTACGCACATTGATGTTCATTTGCAAATTGTCGGTAGGCCCTTCTATCTGAATTTTCCCACTTACATAGGCGGTGCCATAGTACATATCGCCTGAGGCTGTAGAGGTATTCAGTGCTAAAAATTTATTAGCATCTGCTTCTAGCTTGAAACGCAAATCGCCAAAGCCTTTATGACCAATAAAACCCTTGAGCTCTGCAAGCGAATTGCTTTTGTTATCACGTAGGGTCATGTTTTCAAAGCTGAACTTTTCGGGAGTAATCTTAATTTCCGGATTGCCCTCCAAATTATAATCGGTACCCAACATAGGTACACTAAAACCAAAATTGGCCAACTGCATATTTCCATTGATAATGGGCTCGTAAATACTGCCTTCAATTTTCAAATTAGAAGTGACCGCCCCTCGCACATTATCTAAAAAATCTTCTGAAATACCTGACAACAAATTCATTCGCAAACGATTGGTAGTCACATCAAAATTTATTTTATGCTCCTCATTTGTGTAGTAGTTTCCTTTTAACTCGAGCATTTTTAAGGTACCTCGATTAAGATAACTGTCGAGTATGATTTTTTCTTCGCCCAAAAGCCAATCGCTGTTTAGGACCATGTTGCCCTGATAATGACCGTTTATTGCTAAACTATCCACTTCAATATCGCTGGCAAATTGAAGATTTTTTGTAATATTACTCAAAATCACTTCACCTTCCATTATTCCATCAATTCTAAATGGAGTACGGATTAAAAATATATTGAATAGATCAATTCTAAAATTATCGAGCGATAAGCGCAATATTTCGTACTCATTATCAGAAATAGCACCGTTTACGGTTAATGTCCGCTCACCATTTTGAATGAAAAAATTTTCAATATAAATTTTATCCTCAATAAAATCAATACTGTTATTTTCGCTAATACTAAATTTTTCCTTACCAATATTAAAATAGCTTGGCAGCAAATTGAGGTTAAAAAATTGAGATTCGATGTGCTTAAAATCACCAGCTAAATAACCCTTTGAACCCAAACTATCGAGCCAAACCCAATCGAATTCAAAGTATAGGGAATCGCTCTTATTGCGTATGTTCATGTTTACGGTATCGAGTTTTACTGCGCTTGAGTATAAATCTGATAAGGTAATGCCAAGTACAGATTCATAGGCATTGAGGCCCTCCCAGCGCAGGTCTATGCCTTTGAAAATGTAGTCTTTATATCTTAAATTACCGATATTGAGTGTATTGACAAATTGACTATCTGCTGATGAAATTTTTCCTTGTAATACACCACTTGAATAAAAAAGTAAGTCTTTATCAAAAAAATAAACCAAATTATTCAAATTTTTCAATTGAAATATGTATTCAAAATCGTGGTTTGGTAGTTCTTTCTTATCTAAATTGAGTTTGTTTTGATTGTATATCCAATGTGAAATATAGGTATGTATGCTCGCCAAAGAAAACGTTCCTTCTATTTTACCATCAATAAAATCAGATTGCAAGGTAATAATCTCGTTATTACCTAATTTTAAAGCAGATAAGAGAATTTCTGAAGTATGCAACTCGGCATCACTATTTCCAAAACTCACTT
>CAYZUZ010000078.1:0-6200 GCA_964481795.1 uncultured Cryomorphaceae bacterium | reverse complement strand
CTGTAGAAGGGGCGCAAGAATACATTGAAGATTGCGAAAATTGCTGCAATCCCATCCAATTCCGTTTTGCGGTGGAGTACAATGAGTTTGATGAGGCAGAAGTTGCCTATCTGGAGGCCGATTCTATTGAACAGTAAACTGAAGCTGGCTTATTTTACAACACGCTTAGTAGCTCATCATGAACCTCAAGAGCATTACAAAGGGCTTTAAAACCAGTTTTTTTGCAAAAAAAACCGCCTCAAAAAGAGGCGGCTTCCTAGGTTTTTAGCTTAGTTGCTAGTTTACTTCATCTTCTTCATTTCTTCCTCTATCAAACCATAAAACTGATCCAATTTAGGTAAAATATAAATTCTGGTTCTTCTGTTAGCTGAGCGTCCTTCTTTGGTATCGTTGCTTGCTACGGGCACATATTCGCCACGGCCAGCAGCAGTTATTCTAGAAGGATCCACACTGTGGTCGTTTTGTAAAATACGGGCCAAAGCCGTAGAACGCTTCACACTCAAATCCCAATTGTCTTGAAGATTGCCATTCTGATAAGCCTTATTATCTGTATGTCCTTCAATCAATACATCAAACTCAGGCTTTGAAGCTAAAATTTTGGCTACCTTGCCCAATACCTCTTTGGCAGCAGGATTCACATCATAGCTGCCGCTTTTAAAAAGAAATTTATCTGACAAAGAAACAAATACAACACCTTTTTCTACATCGATGCTGATGTCTTCATCCTCCATACCTACAGCACCTTTAAGACTGCGCATCAAAGCCAACATCACAGAATCTTTTCGCGAAACAGCATCGCGAAGGGTTTTTACTTGGCTGTCTCTTTCTTTCAAGCTTTCGAGTGAACGCTCTAAGTTTTCTGCTTCTTTTTTAGATAATGTAGAAAGATCGCCTACGCTATTGAGCAACTTATAGTTAATGCTTTTCAGGTAATCAATTTCGCCAGAGGTTTTCTTCTTATCATCCAAGCATACAGCAAGTTCAAGCTTGGCCTTGCCTAGATTACTTTCCGCATCTTTGAGCTGCTCTTCAAGGGCAGCAATTTTCTTTTTGGAGCCACAAGAGGCCAATAGAATCATAGCTGTAAACAGCAATAGGGATTTTCTAATCATAATAATTGATGATTTTTTTAAAGTTTAGGTCTTTGATTTTATACGTTCAAATGTGCCACAAATGTAATTAGAGCCAAATACTTCGCAAAGGCCTCATTTTTCTTTTTAAATATATAAAAAAGATTCCGTATTTAGAAAACATGTTTCAAAAAACACTTTTATAATTATGATTCAATTGATTAGCCAAAATAAACCTATAAAAGTCACTACGTATCACAGAATCAAACCGCTATGAACTACCTTAGCAGAGCTATAATTTTAACTAAATTGTTATGAACACCCCATCAAAATATTTGATTTTAATCGGTGTTTCGGCCACCTTTGCACTCAATTCATGTAAAAACGAAAGCAATACTATGGTCGAAGAATCGTCTTTTCAATGGGAAGTGGAGCAGTTTGCCGATGTGCGAATTTTAAGATATCAGGTGCCCGGTTTTGAAAAACTCAGTCTCCAGCAAAAAACCTTGGTTTATTATTTGGCGCAAGCCGGCTTATCGGGTCGTGATATCATTTACGATCAAAATCATCGCTTCAACTTGGCACTTAAAGAAGCCATACAAAACATTTTTATTCATTATAAAGGTGATAAAAACTCCCAACAATTTCAAGCTTTTGAAGTATGGAGCAAACGTTTTTGGTTCAGCAATGGAAATCACCACCATTACAGTCATCAAAAATTTGATCCGGGTTTTTCAAAAGAATTCCTGAAAAAACTGCTGCTCGAATCCAATCACAGTCTGGAGAATGAAATCATCGATTATATATTTTTACCCAGTATCGATTCCAAAAAAGTAAGTAAAGACGAAGAAAAAGACCTGCTGCTGAGCAGTGCTGTCAATTTTTATGGCCCTGATGTAAGCGCTGCGGAAGCGCAAGCATTTTACAATGCCATGCGCGATACAAACGACAAAACGCCTCCCTCCTATGGCTTAAACTCCCGATTGATCAATGAAAATGGTCAATTAAAAGAAGAAGTTTATAAATGGAATGGCAAGTATCATGAAGCCATTGAAAAAATCATCTTTTGGCTTGGAAAAGCAGTTGAAGTGGCTGAAAATGAACCCCAAGCAAAAGCACTAAGACTGCTTATAGCCTATTATAAAACAGGCGATCTGAAGCTTTGGGACGAATACAGCATTGCATGGGTACAGGCTACCGAGGGCGATATAGATTATATCAACTCCTTTATCGAAAACTACAACGACCCAATTGGCTACAAAGCCAACTTCGAAAGTATAGTGCAAATCAATGATTTTGAAGCCTCTGAAAGAATGAAAACCCTAAGCGAAAACATTCTTTGGTTTGAGCAAAACTCACCCATACAGCCAGAATACAAAAAACCCGATGTAAAAGGGGTTTCGTACAAGGTGGTGCATGTAGTTTCAGAAAGTGGAGATGCTTCGCCAGCTACTCCCATTGGGGTAAACCTACCCAATGCCGATTGGATAAGAGCATTACATGGTTCTAAATCAGTGAGTTTGGGCAATATTGAACATGCTTACGACATGGCATCGCCCAAAGGTTTATTACAGGAATTCTCTTTCACTTTGGCCGAAGTAGAACGAGCAGAAAAATATGGTGCTACAGCCTCAAAACTACATACCGCCCTGCACGAGGTGGTAGGTCATGCAAGTGGCAAGGCCAAAGAAGGCTTAAACAGCGCAAAAGAAAAATTGGCCCACTACTACTCTACTTTGGAAGAAGCAAGAGCCGATTTGGTAGCCTTATACTATATCTTGGATCCTAAACTTATAGAAATAGGCCTGATGGAATCGCTGGAAGTAGGCAAGGCCGAATACGATGCTTATTTCCGCAATGGACTGTTGCTGCAACTGCGACGCATAGAGCCAGGCGAGCAACTCGAAGAAGACCACATGCGCAACAGACAGCTTGTAGCTCTATGGGCCTACGAAATGGGAAAAGAGAAAAACGTGGTAGAGCGCAAGGTATTAAAAAACAAAACCTACTTTGTAGTAAATGATTATGAAGCACTTAGAGGTATTTTTGGACAAATGCTTCGCGAGGTACAGCGAATAAAAAGTGAGGGTGATTTTGCTGCGGCCAAAAAATGGATAGAACTCTATGGCGTAAAAGTAGACGGAGAATTACATGCCGAGGTGCTAAAGCGCAGCCAAAGTTTGAATATTCCTCCCTACGCGGGTTTCATCAATCCGGTATTGATTCCTGTGATTGAAAATGGAAAAATGATTGATGTTAGCATAGAGTATCCCACCGATTTTAAAGAGCAAATGCTTTATTATCACCGCGAATACTCATTTTTAAAGCCTTAAAAAACATTGGCAAAAATCGCAATATTAGGCTGTAGAGGCATTCCCAACCACTATGGCGGCTTTGAAGAATTGGCAGAGCACCTAGCGCCTTATTTACAAGAGCAAGGTCATCAGGTATATGTGTATCAAACCCACGATCATCCCTACAAAGCCCCTGATTACAAAGGAGTTCAATTGATCCGCAGATTCAATTTGGAACAATGGCTTGGCGGTTTTGGTCAATTAATATACGATTTTTTGTGCTGGGTACACGTGCGCAGTCTAAAACCCGATGCAGTATTACAGTTAGGATATACGAGTGCTATTTTTTATCCTTTGTTTCCAAAAAAAACATGGGTGGTTACCAACATGGATGGCCTAGAGTGGCAGCGCGAAAAATACAGTCCGAGGGCCAAGAAATTCTTGCTCTGGTGCGAACGCAAAGGAATGACCCACAGCAATATATGCATAGCCGATCATCCAGAAATCAAAGCACACCTAGAGCGGAGGTACAAAATTAAATGCACTTATATAGCCTATGGCTGGGATGCACCTGCCGAAGTAAGTAAAAAAAGCCTCTATACCCTAGGTTTACACCCTGGACATTACGATTTGGTGATTGCCCGTATGGAACCCGAAAATCAAATAGAGCTCATGCTGAACGCTCACTTACAGGCAGCTACCAATCGGCCGCTGGTGCTTATAGGCAGTATGGAAACCCCATACGGAAAAAAACTCATAAGCGTATTTGGCAACAATCCAAGGTTGAAATTTTTAGGTGGGCTTTTTGAACGTACGGAAACTGAGCTATTGAGAAGAAACTGTGCCTACTACCTACACGGACACAGTGCTGGCGGCACCAATCCCTCACTATTACAGGCACTTGCCTCAGGGTGTAAAATATTGGCCTACAACAATCCTTTCAACAGCTATGTAGCCAAAACAAACGCGAAATACTTTGGCAATCAAGAAGATTTGGTGCAATGGCTCCAAGAAGACCCCAAAAATTTTGTCATTACAGAGCGTCAAACCGATGAGTATGCTTGGGAAAAAATTGGCATGCAATACGAAGCCGTACTTACACAAAACATTAAAGACGATTTTTAAAAAATAATCAGTCGATAGAAATGCCCAAGCGCTTGTAAATAAAATGCATAAGCCAAGCAGGACCAATGAGTAAAAATTGTAAATCTTGGAAAAAGCTCGGTTTTTTTCCTTCTACTTTATGACCGTAAAACTGTCCTACCCATGCGGCAACAAAAATAGTTAAACTCGATGACCACAAAGGCTTTTCAGACAAATACATCCACTTAATACCATACAAGCAAATGGCAGCAAACACCAATAAACCTATGGAGAGCTTTGGCGACAAGCGCAAGTAAAAGCCCAAGGAAACCAATAAACCTAAAGTGCCTAAATGCAAGTATGCAAAATACTCCGAATCAGCAGGGATCAAACCAAATAAACCCATACTAAAAGAAGCCAATAAACCCAAAATAGAAAAAAATATAAGCGGAACACAAATCCAATGAATGAGTTTGTTGGTGGGGTTTTGGTGACTTTCTGCATAAGCCTCAAACCATTGATGTGCACTTTTCATAAGGTTTCACTTTATTTTAATTATGCTAAAATACTTGTGACCTTGAGATAAAAAAAATAATAGTCGATAAACAAAAAATCTCAAGAAATTTCAAAAAATCCAAGTTAGAAACCTTAATTGAATGATTTCAACAAAAAGAATCGTTTTGAACGAACTAAACTACCACAGATAGAGTTTACTACCTATGAATTTAATCCACCAAATACCCTTATTCCCCTTAGGTTTGTTTTTGCTCGAAGGTGAGCAAACGCAGCTTCACATATTTGAGGAGCGGTATAAGCAGCTCATTCAGCACTGCGAAAACTTGGGTACTGGATTCGGAATTGTATTTGCCAACCCATTAAACACGCAAAATATAGGCAGCTATGTATCTATCAAAGAGGTGATTAAAAGATATGACACAGGCGAAATGGATATTATTGTGGAATGTAAAAGCCTTTTCAAGGTGAAAAAGTTTTACCAAAAAGGCGACCATGTTTTATATCCTAAGGGAGATGTTTCCATGCACAAAATACTCAACTTTTCTGCGAGCTTTACCTTGTTGCAACATTTTTTTGAGTACATAGAAAGTTATAACAAGGTCGTATTAAACTTTCAACAAGAGCATGAAATACAAGTAAAACGACTCGTGGAAGAATTGCCCTTGGATGATTTGGATAAATTAGAAATCTCCAAACTCGAAAACAAAGAGGATATTGAAAAATTCTTGATCAACTACATCAAATATCTCAACATATTGGAATATCAAGAGAAACAGACCTTTCAGAATTTTTACCTGAATTAGAAAATTACATTTAAAATGCAGTAGGTTTTTTTTGAGGTAAAAACCTTTATTTAGTGAAAAATACAGTTTTGTAAAACAAAAAAGCCTTCAGAAATCTGAAGGCTTTTTTGTTAATATGTATTCCTATAAATGTATCACCTCATCGTAGGCAGCCGCAGTAGCTTCCATTACAGCCTCACTCATAGTGGGGTGTGGGTGCACCGATTTAAGAACCTCCATAGCTGTAGTTTCAAGTTTGCGAGCTACAACCGCCTCAGCAATCATTTCAGTTACATTGGCCCCTATCATGTGGCAGCCTAAGAACTCCCCGTATTTTGCATCGTAAATTACTTTTACAAAGCCATCTTTATGACCCGCTGCACTGGCTTTGCCACTTGCTGAAAATGGGAATTTACCTACTTTTATTTCATAACCAGCTTCTTGTGCCGCTTTTT